>JAJPZE010000269.1 GCA_021204565.1 Prevotella sp.
CGCACAGGGTGGTATCAACGCCGCGAAGAACTATCAGAACGACGGCGACTCCGTATACCGTCTCTTTTACGATACGGTTAAAGGCGGCGATTACCGTGCGCGCGAAGCGAACGTGTACCGCTTGGCTGAGGTGTCGAACAATATAATTGACCAATGCGTAGCGCAGGGCGTGCCGTTCGCGAGGGAATACGGCGGCATGCTCGCCAACCGTTCGTTCGGCGGCGCACAGGTGTCGCGAACGTTTTACGCCAAGGGTCAGACGGGTCAGCAGCTTCTTTTAGGCGCGTATTCATCGCTCTCTTGTCAGGTGCATGCGGGCAAGGTTAAGCTCTATACCCGCTACGAAATGGAGGACCTCGTTATCGTCAACGGGCGCGCAAGAGGTATTATAGCGAAGAATCTCGTAACGGGCAAGCTCGAACGATTTACCGCCAACGCCGTCGTGATAGCTACGGGCGGATACGGCAATACATACTTCCTCTCGACGAACGCAATGGGTTGCAACTGCACCGCAGCTATACAATGTTACCGCAAGGGCGCAATGTTCGCCAACCCGTCATACGTTCAGATACACCCCACTTGTATCCCCGTGCACGGCGATAACCAATCGAAGCTGACGCTTATGTCGGAATCGCTGCGTAACGACGGGCGTATATGGGTGCCCAAGAAGTTGGAAGACGCCAAGGCATTACAGGCGGGCACGAAGCAAGGTTGGGATATTCCTGAAGAGGACAGAGACTATTATTTGGAGCGCCGCTATCCGGCTTTCGGCAACCTTGTGCCGCGCGACGTGGCTTCACGAGCTGCGAAAGAGCGTTGCGACAAGGGGTACGGAGTGAACAATACGGGTCTCGCCGTGTTCCTCGATTTCTCCGAATCGATACAGCGTCTGGGTATCGACGAGATACGCCAACGTTACGGCAACCTCTTCGATATGTATGAAGAGATAACCGACGTAAACCCGGGCGAGTTTGTCAAGACATTAAACGGAATAGACTATTACAAGCCGATGATGATCTTCCCCGCCATACATTACACTATGGGCGGAGTATGGGTCGACTACGAGCTCCAAACCACAATACCGGGCTTGTTCGCTATCGGCGAGTGCAACTTCTCCGATCACGGTGCGAACCGTCTCGGCGCCTCCGCCCTTATGCAAGGTCTTGCCGACGGATACTTCGTGTTGCCTTATACAATTCAGAACTACCTTGCCGACCAAGAGATTTGGCCCCGTCTGTCGACCGACCTGCCGGAGTTTGACGCGGCGGAAAAGGCAGTCGCAGCCGAGCAAAACAGGCTTCTTAACATCAAAGGCAAGCGGTCCGTCGACTCGATACATAAGGAATTGGGGCATATCATGTGGGAACACGTGGGCATGGGACGCACCAAGAAAGGACTCGAAGAGGGGCTTGAACTGATAAAGGAGCTCCGCAAAGAGTTCAATACGAACTTATTTGTACCCGCCGTCAAAGAGGGCATCAACGTAGAGCTCGACAAGGCCGTTCACCTGCGCGACTTCATAACTATGGGCGAGCTTGTTGCCTACGACGCGCTACACCGCGAGGAGTCATGCGGCGGGCATTTCCGCGAGGAACACCAGACCGAAGACGGCGAGGCGAAGCGCGACGACAAGAACTTCTTTTACGTCGGATGTTGGGAATATCAAAAGGATGACGATACCGCGCCGACACTCACAAAGGAGCCCTTGGAGTATGAGATAATAAAAGTGCAGACACGTAATTACAAGAACTAAATTCCGATTCATATTGTTATGGCTAAAAATATATCATTTACTTTAAGGTATTGGAAGCAGAGCGGACCGAAAGACAGGGGACATTTCGATACGCACGAGATGAAGAACATACCCGACGACACCTCGTTCCTTGAGATGCTCGATATGCTCAACGAGGAGCTGATAAACGCCGGGAAAGAGCCTTTCGTGTTCGACCACGACTGCCGCGAGGGTATATGCGGGATGTGTTCGCTGTATATCAACGGCACGCCGCACGGCAAGACGGAGCGCGGCGCAACTACGTGCCAGCTCTATATGCGGCGGTTTAAGGACGGCGACGTAATCACCGTCGAGCCGTGGCGTAGCGCGGGTTTCCCCGTGATAAAAGACTGCATGGTGGATCGCTCCGCATTCGACAAGATAATGCAAGCGGGGGGATATAACACTATCCGCACGGGGCAGGCACAGGACGCTAACGCCATACTCATCCCCAAAGAAAAGGCGGACGAAGCGATGGATTGCGCAACGTGTATCGGGTGCGGAGCGTGTGTCGCGGCGTGCAAGAACGGCTCGGCAATGCTCTTCGTAAGCTCTAAAGTGTCGCAATTCGCATTACTTCCGCAGGGGCGTCCCGAGGCGGCGAAGCGGGCGAAGAACATGATTAAGAAGATGGATGAGCTCGGGTTCGGCAACTGCACCAACACCCGCGCTTGCGAAGCCGTCTGCCCCAAGAACGAGACAATAGCCAACATCGCGCGCCTCAACCGCGAATTTATCAAAGCCAAGCTCAACGACTAACGCCCCGCAAGGCATTAGCTCAAATACAATAAGTCCCGGGAGAACACACTGTCTCCCGGGACTTTGAGTTGAACATCACACTAACCTACATTACGCATAACAATGATTGATACAAAACGATTAGACGAGATATTGACCGGTTATAAACGGAATTTTGCCGGGCAGTGGTGGATAGACGAGAGATATAAATGGTTAGCTATAAAGACGTTTCAAGATAATTGGGATCTCGATGCACCTGACTTCGCGGCTATGCTCAAAGCTTCTTTATCGGGTACAGATAATCTCTTGACATCACGTTATCATTATCCTCGCGAGATGATTACGGAGATGTCGCAAGTTGCACCTAACGAGGTTCGCGATGCGTTTAAGGCACTATTTGATGAGGGCAGAGACGTGGTGGAGCGTATTCATGCGTTTGAACGTAGCGCAGACAAAATTAAAGATACGCATATGAGCAATGTCGGTAAACATTACCAAGACGATAATGCCGCATCTACCTATTTATGGCTTCGTTACCCCGATAAATATTACATCTACAAGCTTGGTATAGTAAAGACATTCGCGGAAAAACTTAACTACAGCTACACGTTTAAGCCTGGTCAGAGCGAGGACAACCTAAGGAACTTTTACGCCTTATATGACGAAGTGAACAACTACATCCGGGGCGACGGCAGGCTAATAAATATATTCCAATCCTGCCTTGACGGCAGTTGTTACCCCGACCCCAAATACAGGACGCTGACAGTTGATATCGGATATTACGTCTCGCAAAATAAGGTATGGGATGCCGTGCCAACGGGGAGACCGAACATTTGGAAGATAAGCGAGGGGAAGAAGACGTTGGTGCCGCATAGGGATGAATTTGAGAAGCGGTGTGTTGTTGTCGTAGACGGAGCGACCCGTGCAAAGGGCGGCTCAAAGGTTACGCAAGCGGATGACTTTATCCAAAACGTCCGCCCGGGCGACTTCTTTTATCTCTGTTACGGCAATAATATCCGTCTTTTAGGGCGGTTTACGAGCAGCTCCGCCGCGTCCAACCCCGAGCTTGGAGGCAGTTGGAAAGAGAGAAGCTACGAGCTTATAGCCGAGTCCAAGAACCCGACACCATATAAGGGAACGTCGAAATGGTGGACACCGAACAACAACTCAACGTGCGTCGCAGTGGGGGACGAGCAGTCTTTATTCGAAACATTAATACTCAAACCCTACTTTAATATGACCGTTGACGAACTGATAAACGGCACGTACGGCAATCCTTTACCCGCGGTCAAGAAGAGCGGGACATACGGCAAAGCGGAGTTTCTTCGTGAAGTTTACATCTCCGGGAGCAAATACGACGAAATGATTGCGGTATTAAATCGCAAGAAGAATATTATCCTTCATGGCGCGCCGGGCGTAGGGAAAACGTACGCCGCAGAGCGGCTCGCGTACTCGATAATGGGGGAGAAAGACGAGGACAGAGTAAAGCTCGTGCAGTTTCATCAGAGTTATTCATACGAGGATTTCATACTCGGATACAAACCGGCGGACACGGGTTTCGAGCTTAAGGAGGGCATCTTTTATAAGTTCTGCAGACGGGCTGAAGCGGAGCCGGACAAGCCTTTCTTCTTTATCATTGACGAGATAAACCGCGGCAATATGAGCAAGATATTCGGGGAATTGCTTATGATGATTGAGAGCGATTACAGGGACAGACCGGTTGCATTAGCTTGCGGCGACGAGTCTCTGACCGTACCTGCAAACCTGTATATTATCGGGATGATGAACACCGCCGACCGCAGTCTTGCAATGATTGACTATGCGCTTCGCCGCCGCTTCAGCTTCGTTGAGATAGAGCCCGCATTCGACTCCGACGGCTTTAAAGACTATATGAAGTCGCTTAAAAACAAGAAGTTTGAAAGTCTGATTGATAAGGTGAAGGAGCTTAATAAAGCCATAACCGCCGACCGTTCGTTAGGCAAAGGTTTCCAAATAGGGCATAGCTATTTCTGCAATCAGACCATTGCCGGGTGCACGAAAGAGTGGATGAAGCAGGTCGTGAACTACGAAATCATTCCGATGCTTGAGGAGTATTGGTTCGACGAAACTGATAAAACGGATGCTTGGAGAAAGGAATTTAAGGCGGTGCTTGGATGACTAAAGACAAGTCGATACTTATAAAGAACATCTATTATATGTTGGCGTATGTTTACGATGCGCTGACATTCTGCTCCCCGGAAAGTATTGCGGCGGAGCGGTTCGACCGTATTCACAACCTCTTCGCGTTTATATTAAAAGAGGGTATCGGGCGGCAAATAAAGCAAGGGCTGTACCGGAAATATACCGACAGAAAGGACGATATACCCGGCGTTCGGGGCAGGATTGACATGACCGGAACGATACGCAACCGGGCGGCGGGACGGCATTTAATCAGCTGCGACTACGATGAATTGTCGCCTGACAACTTGCTTAATCGGATATTGAAAACGTGCGTATTACTCCTTTTGAGGAGCGGTGAAGTAAGTCAGGAGTATAAAGATTTGCTCCGCAAAGAGATGGCTTTCTTCGGCGAAATAGATACGGTCGACGTTCGCCGCATCCCTTGGGCTGACATCCGTTATCACAGGAACAACTGCACGTACCGTTTGCTCATCGGTCTGTGCAGGTTGCTAATCGAGGGCATGCTTCATACAACCGAGGCGGGCGGAAACCGCTTGCAAACGTTTGACTACACGGGAAAGCGGTTTAATTTATACGAGAAATTCATCCTTAAATATTACGCGAAAGAGTTCCCGCAACTTAATCCAAAGAGCGAATCAATTAAATGGAAACTTGACGACAACTACTCGGATTTCCTGCCGGTTATGAGGACCGACGTAACGTTAAGGTATAAGAATAAGGTGCTGATAATAGATGCGAAATATTATGAGCATACGCTGA
>JAJPZE010000144.1 GCA_021204565.1 Prevotella sp.
ATTAAGGGAATGACCGCCGTCCTTTAAGGGCATATAAACAAATTCCGAGGCAAGGTTACCCATCTCTATACCCTCGTATACGAGGCTGTCGACACCTATCGACGACGAGAGGGAAAACTCGGTTTCGGTCTCTATGACGTGAAAGTCGCCGTTCATAGTGCCCGTTATTTTGGGGCAGTAAGGGATAACGTCGAGAATAGGCGCCAAGTCGAGTTGGTTTATCTCCAATGTCATATCCTGCAACGCCTCCTTGTTGGCGTTATCGGAGAATATCTGCAACCCGGTGCCGTCCGCAGCCCGTAGCCGCAGGTCGGCGCTTATACGGCCGTTATCGCCCATAAACAGATAGTTGCCGTCGTTGAGAGCGAACGTCGTATATCCGAGAATTGCCGCCTCGTCGGTCAAACTGACACGTATCCCGCCATGCTCTAACGAGGCGAGCAATGCGAGGTCGACCCCGAGACTGTCCCGCCGGTCATACAAACGAAGGCGGAGATTGCTCCCCGTGGCGAACAGGCTCCCGTCTAATATAAGGTTGAATGCGTACTGCGGATTATCCGCCCCGTTCCTTGCCTGAAAGGTATAGCTGAAAATATCGTTGCTCGTCTGCTGTGTGAAGCGGATGGTATCTATCTGCATGCCTGAGGCGCAAAGGGAATCTATCTCCGCCGCTCCGTTTATTCCCGTTTCGGGCGAGAGGGAGATGTCCGCGTTTATTTCCTTAAAGGCGTACCCCGCTCTTTTCATATATCCGTAGAGGAAGTTGCTTTGCCCCGAATGCAACGTGAATTGCGCGAGGGGAAGGAGCTTGAGGAGAGTGTCCTGCGATATGTATTTGCGTTCGGCTTGGCGGAGGAGCTCGTTGGAGAGGGTGGTGCCGAGCGCGGCGAGCTTTTCATACCCTCCTTGCGCGGAGAGGAGGAGGGATAGATCGCCGCTGTCAAGGTGCAGGAGCGTGGTGTCGGGGCGGGTAAAGGCATCCACCGCCAAATCGCGGGCCCGGTAGAGCGTCGCGGAGTCTTTAAGATAAATATCCCCTACGTATCCGCGGATGAGATGACTGCTTGCAAGGTCGCTCTCTACATCCACATGAGCGCACAACGATGTGTTCAACGCCACGTCGCACACACCCAACCGACGCAAGTCGGCATTATCTATCGTACACGCTAACGTGCCTTTAAGGTCGTCGGCCGCAAGGAGCGCGTCAAAGGCAACAGTACCCCTGATTATATCGTTAACGCAGTTCAAGGTCAGCCCCGCCACGCCGTTCTCTATCTTCGCTTCCGCCGTCGTGCCGTCCAAATCATACCCCTCGACGTTCAGACTCGTTATCTCCGCCCCGGCACAAAGGCGCGTGCGGCTCTCGAAGATGTCTCCTCCCGAGCCGTCCGCCCTCAACACTAACGAGAGCGGAGACGTGTTTATGCCCTTTACGAAATGATTTACAGGGAACGAAGAGGCGGCGACCGATGCCGCATATGTGATGTCGGCATAGGTTTTGAAGTTAAAGTCGGGGATGGTGCAAGAGGCGTTTAAGTTAATCGTCCCGCCCCCTTCGGCAAGAGTTAAGTCCGCCCCATACGTATCCCCGTCGACGGTAATGTTGCCCGAAAGGGTCGTCCCCGGCGGGATGTTTATCATCTCCTGCATATCCGGAGTGAGGAACGCCGAAGTCAGGAAACCGGTGTTAAATGTTTTCAAGCTTATATCGACATCGGCATGCAGACTGTTCATATCGAGCAAGTTGCACGCTCCGCCGGAAAGCGATGCGGCAAACACCGTCGGCATCTCTATGCTCAGCGAATGTAATTCAAGATCTCTAACCGTGCCGCTTGCCTCCGCCTTTACGGCAAGAGATTGGTACGGATAAGCCTTCACAAACGCTTCGGGCATACCCGACAAGAACGGCAACACATCGCCGCGCCCCAATTCGGCACGCGCCGAAAGGGAAACCCGTCCCGGATTTGTCGCGTCAAAAGCCGAAAAAGACATCATCCCGTCCGCTTGTAACGACGAGTATGCCGTGTTTAATACGACGTTACGAACGTATAACGCCGCGCTGTCGGTCTCTACGATACCCGTTAACCGGGTGAGTTGCAATCCGTTCCGCTCCGCGAATACGCCTTTCGTAATTCTTGCTTTCGCCCCCGCGTCGCTGTAAGAGATGCTGTCCGCCGCGAGCTTTACGCCGGATAAAGAGATATGATTAACGTCTATTGCGCCCGCGGTATACGGCGCGTCCGTCGCGTCGTAATCGAGCTCGTTTATGCCTAAATCCAAGTCCGCTACCTTATATACGCCCGCGCCGAGGTCAAGCGCCCCGCCCTCAACCGAAACGTTACCCCCGTTCGCACGCAACACAAGACCCTCGCCCGGCATATGTAGAGATACATCCGCATCGCTCACAGACAAGCTCCCGATACGTATCCTCCAAGTATTCTCCTGGCCTGTCGTATCCTCCGGGACAGTGTCGGGTAATTGTATGTCCGCCCGGATGCCCGATAACGCGACATCATCTATATCAACCTCGCTCGTAAGAAGGTTTATCCCGTGGCTTGCCAAAGAGAGCCGCTCCGCGCTGCCGCGTATCGCCGCCGAAGCTATAAGCCCGCCCGTGGCGAACCGCAGCCCGCTTATTGTCAACCCATCTACATCCACCCGGCCTTTGAGAAGAGGCAACAACGCGACGCCGACCACCACTTCGTCAACCGACGCGATAGTGTCCTGACGGGCGGCGTCCGTCGTGTCGGGCGCGGCAACCAACACTCCATAGACCGACAAGTCGATAGGGAAGGCGAGACGGACGCGCTCGACGCCAATCGTCATCCCCGTCTGTTCCGAGGCGATACGCATAACTTGTTTCACGGCAAAGGCCTGCACCGCGGGGATATACAACGCTGCGGCAAGGAGTATGATAAGGAGCAGCACGCCGCCGATCACGACGCCGCACCATCGTAGTGCACGCCGCACCACGCGCCGTAATACTTCTTTCCCCTTCTTGACTTCGTTCGTCATTCTCCCGGGTTTGCCTCTTCGTCGTTAAGGAAGCGTGCCGTGCCCTGCCAGACCGGCTCGTCGGGCAAGGGCGCAACAATATCTATGTGATTGCCTGAGACGGGATGAATAAACTCCAACCTGTGTGAAAGGAGCGATATGCTCCCGTCGGGATTGCTCCTCTTCGCGCCGTATTTGAGGTCGCCGCGTATCGGGCAGCCTATTGCCGCGAGCTGGCAACGTATCTGGTGGTGTCGTCCGGTGAGGAGCTTCACCTCAAGGAGGTTGTAGTTATCCGTCCTGCCGAGCAGCACGTAGTCGAGTATTGCCATCTTTGCTCCCGGCACCTCGCGTGCGAAGGAGAAGCTTTTGTTGAGCCGTTCGTCGCGCACAAGCCAGGTGAAGAGGGTGTCGCGTCGCTTCGGAGGGGCGTTCCGCGTGAGCGCCCAGTATGTTTTCGATATCTTTCCGTCGCGGAACATCTCGCTCATACGCGTCAATGCTTTCGATGTTTTGGCAAATACGACGAGCCCCGCCACGGGGCGGTCGAGGCGGTGAACGACGCCGAGAAAGACGTTGCCGGGCTTGTGATGACGCTCCTTGATATACTCTTTCACCACGTCGGCCAACGGCACGTCGCCCGTCTTGTCCCCTTGCACTATCTCCCCGCTACGCTTCGAGACGATAATAAGATGGTTGTCCTCGTATACGACTTGCATTGCCGCACTTCGGGATAACAATAAAGAAACCGCCCTTACACGGGCGGTTTCCCTATTATATCATGTATTCATCGCTCCGTCAACCTGTATCACCTGCCCGCTGACATAGCTTGACAGATCGGACGCGAGGTACAGACACGTGTTCGCTATATCGTCCACCTCGCCGGCGCGGCGGAGGGGTATCTTAGCTATCCACTCCTCTTTCACCTTGTCTGACAGCTGCTGTGTCATCGCCGTATTGATGTATCCGGGGGCCACGGCATTCGCTCTTATCCCTCTTGGTCCGAGCTCCTGCGCGATGGATTTGGCCAAGGCAATCAGCCCCGCCTTGGAGGCGGCGTAGTTCGACTGCCCCGCGTTGCCGTGCACACCCACCACCGAAGCCATATTGATGATCGATCCGGCGCGTTGGGAGAGCATCACCGGTGCGCAGGCGTGTATGAAATTGAACGCTGATTTGAGATTGACGTTAATGACCGCATCCCATTGCTGCTCGCTCATACGGAGCATCAAGCCGTCCTTGGTGATACCGGCATTGTTGACCAAGATGTCGATACGTCCGAAGTCGGCTTTTATTTGAGCCACCGTCTTCGCCGTTTCAGCGAAGTCGGCGGCATTGCCGGCGTATGCCCGGCACGTTACTCCGAGCGCCTCTATCTCGCGCCGTGTTGCTTCCAAAGCCGCCGCCATATCGGCGTTAAGCACCAGGTCGGTGAATGCAATGTCGGCCCCTTCCGAGGCAAACTTCATTGCGACGGCACGACCGATGCCGCGTGCCGCACCCGTAATAAGAGCCGTCTTGCCTTTTAATAATCCCATAATAAAATATTCTTTATCGTTTCTCTTTTCGTCTTCTGTTTTCTTCTTTAACCCCCTCAGCGCTTCGTCTTTCCCAATGCACCGTAAACCACCTTCGCCACCAACGGCTTCGATGCCGCCTCCGTCAAACCCGGAGCAATACGACCGTATATGAACGGTACCTCAAGACCTTTGATACAATAATGAGTGATGTCTGCTACTAACTCTATGTTCTCTATCTCGAACTCGCCACGCTCGACGCCCTCACGATATACACGACGGAATATTTCTAACTCTTCCTCGTCGAACTTCTTCCTCACTTTCTCTACCATCCATATATTCCTGAAAAACTCCGCACGCAACGTCCCGTTCCTTACTACCGTCTCCTTTATCATTGTCAGATGAGTGTAGATAAGCTCGATAATCTTGTCCATACTGCGCATGGGCATCGCCGCCGTCGCGTCTAATCTTTCCGACAAACGCTCCAATTCACACGATATCACCGCCGAATACACCTCCTCCTTGTTATTGAAGTATGTGTAAAGAGTGCGGCGACCCTTCCCCGATGCCGTCGCTATATCGTTCATCGTCGTATTCGCGAAACCTTGCTTTGCAAATAAGATACGCGCCGCGTCCACTAACCGTCGGCGAGTCTGGCTTATTGACATCTCGCTCTTCGTATTTTAATATTGCACATCTGCTGCTCTGCGTGCAAAGGTAAGGTTAACTCTGAATTTAGAAAAACATTTGCATTACTTTTTCTACGAAAAACATACGTCATCCGCATCCGGTTACAGCCCGAAAAGAGGAGCAACGCGGAAATACAACCCGAAACAAAAGCTGAGCTCGTCAAGCCCGCGAGCATACAATTTATACGCCTCGAAGTTCGCCCCGAACCGATAATACCGCCCGAAAGAGTAATGATAATCCACTATGA
>JAJPZE010000231.1 GCA_021204565.1 Prevotella sp.
TATTGACGATTAAAACATATCCGACGCGCTTTTCTAATCAGAATTTTACTGTTTAGTGTACATCTCCTAGCTTGTTGTTAACTTCACGCTTTATAATATCCGGCATACCATTCGGCGAATGCTCTGAGCCCCTTGCGCAAGGGGGTTGAGGGCTTATAACCGAAGTCGGCTTCGAGGGCGGAGGTGTCTGCGTACGTAACAGGGACATCGCCGGGCTGCATCGCAACCAATTCCTTATGTGCCTCGAAATCGTAATCGCGGGGAAGAACGCGGGCGCGAATAAGCTCCTGACAGAGAATGTCGACAAAGTCGAGGAGGTTTTCGGGGTGGTTGTTTCCGATATTATATATAATGTATGGCGGCACGGGCAGCCCGTCTTCGCCGTCTCTCCGTTCGGGCGCGTGTTGCATAACACGTATGATGCCCTCTACGATATCGTCGACGTAAGTGAAGTCGCGCCGACAGTTGCCGTAGTTGAATATCTTTATTTTCTCCCCCGCAACTAATTTATCGGTAAACCCGAAGTACGCCATATCGGGGCGTCCTGCCGGTCCGTAGACGGTGAAGAAGCGCAGACCTGTCGAGGGGGATGTTATATAACTTCGCATACGCATGCGCCATAAGTTCGTTGCTCTTCTTAGTTGCGGCATAGAGGCTCACGGGGTTATCCGCCTTGTCGTCGGTAGAGTGCGGCACGTTCTTGTTCGCCCCGTATACGCTCGAGCTGCTTGCATAAACGAGATGCGCCACGCCCTCGTGTCCGCCGTCGCAGCTATGTCGCACGGCTTCGAGGATGTTATAGAACCCGATGATGTTGCTTGCGATGTACGCATCGGGGTTGGTTATGCTGTATCGCACGCCCGCTTGTGCCGCCAGATTAACTACGACGTATGGCTTATATTCCGCGAATATATCGTTGACGGTACGGCTGTCGGCAATGTCGCCGCGAATGAAGACAAAACCGGGAAAGCACGTCAGCTCCCGGAGCCGCTCCTCTTTTAATCGTACGTCGTAATAGTCGTTCATATTGTCAATGCCGACAACACGTATGCCCTCAATACCGTCGAGCAACCGCCGGACAAGCCCCGACCCTATGAATCCCGCCGCCCCGGTAACCACGACAACCTTTCCCCGCAAATCTATATTATAATCCTTCATCACCTATTTATGCGTATAATTCATTATCCGAACCGGCATAACACCAAGCATACAGCCCCATTTCCGTTGCCCGCACGCCCGACCGTTTCCCCTACGAAAGACGCGGGTCAGCCTGCCGGACCTTCGCCACGACAGCCTCAATCAAGGGCTCTATGCCGGGTTGGCCCTGCTTGAAAAATCCCTTTCTTATGTCGCACCGGTAATCGCTTATCTTGAGATGGTTCTCTTCGTCGTCTTCGTCCTTAACTATGTTGTCGAGGAATTTCCCCAACACGCGCCCTATATCCAAGTGTACGTAAGTGTTGTTCAAAATTGTTTTGTCGTCGGTCAGTTCGGCGTCGTCCGCGCTATACGACGTAAGGTCGACACAGCACAAAGCGTACCTGTCGGGGTTGAGGACCGCCTTTCGCATTTGCAGCGTGCTCATATGCGCCGGCCGGCTGAAGCTCCATTTTGTTTTCACCTCCACGTAATAAAGGTCTTCCCGATTGTTGTTTTCCTTGTACCTTACGATAATGTCCTGCCCGCCTTGCACGTCGTCCGCTTGCAGAGTGTCGTCCCGTTCGGGCAGTTTAACACATAAGAGCGAGCTGCCGAGCGTCTCCCGCAACCGGTCTTCAATCATCTTGCCGATACGCAACATATTATTGAATTCCCTTTCTTTGTCGCGTTCGTTTTCGACAATCGTCTCCGCCTTTTCAATGATTTCATCAAACCGGGGATTGCCGATTAATTCCGCCACTTTGCTTCTCCTTTCGGCGGGAGCCCTCATAAAGCTGTACGTATCCGCGCGCTCATCGCCACGTAAGCGGTTGAGGAATATGTTCGCCTTGTCTCTTTCGATATTATCGAACCATTTATGCCATAACCCGCCGTCGTCCTCTTCTTCGTCGAGACAATTTATTATATCGAACGTAACGGGGTTTTCATATTTCGGTTCCGTACTTTTCAACGCCTCGTCAATCTCGTTACTTATCGTTTTCGGGTCGGCCGGCGCGAAGTCGAACATCTGCGCATACCTCTCGTCGACAAATCTTGCCTTGCACGACTTGTCCGTCGTTCGCGCGTAAAAATCGAACAACCGCTCGAGCTTATCGGGAGCAATACGCCCGCCTCCGGCTATGACGCACAACTCTTCCGGTGTATGCAAGACGCCCTCCATATCGGGAAATATGGCGCTATGAGAGAAGTATTCTTCTTGCACGGTCTTGGAGCTTATGCCGTTCTCCGCCGTGTTGCAAAGCGACGAAAGCAAGGCGTAGTGCAGCTCCTTGTTCCGTTCGTACCAGGACGGGTCGCAATTCTTGTCCCGCTCCGCATTGGCTGCAATATGCCTGAACGTGTACTTAACGAGCGCCGCGAATGCCGTGCGGTAGAGCTTTTGTTCGTCTTCGACCGCGACGCCGGCTGTCGGCGGCACGACTTGTTCCCTATACTCCCGCCCGAACAATTCACATATGTAAGGCATCATATTGTTCCTTACCGTCTTGCCGTTCCCGGCGGGGAATACGGAACAATACCTTAACAACGCGGGAAGCGTGTTGCCGAACGGGTGCGGCTCGTTCCTTTGACCGGCGACATAGTCGTTGATGCTCCGCTTCATCTCGTTACGTCCGAAGAAAGGCAACCCGCATATATCAACGTACCGCTCGTCGACAAACCGGGATGTGTCCTGCGGGATGATGTCCTTACATATATTATAGAGCACGCCGGGGATTTCTCCGGCATTGTACAGCTCGCCCGCTTTCCGGAGTTCGCCATCGCGGTTGGGTATAAGCGGCTTGGCGGAGAAATACGGGGTTTGATTGCTTTCTTTCAGGAAGAGAAGGAAGTCGTGCAACTCGTCGGAGGCTTTATTTTCCTCGGTAATGCGGGCGACGATTTCGTCAATGGAGACGAAGCGTTCTTTCGCGCCGGCATCCCAGCCGGCGACTATCTCCGACCAATCCAATACGTCGTCTTTGCACGGCATGCCCGCGACCCGGGCGGCGTATGAATATATAACGTCCAAGTATTTACCCGTATCTCCGGCACGCAGGAAAGCGACGATATCGGGGGCGAGAAAGCGTACTTTGTCCGATTGACCGGCGGAGACGGAGCCGTCTCCGACCCGGACAAAGGGTATAGTCTTAAATTCTTTCACGACGTCGTTCTTCAGCTCCTTATAAAAGTCTTCGGTACGGCGGCTCTTGTGCGTGTCCCCGTCTTCGTCCCGGCTCTCGTATTTTGATATATCGATATTGACCGGGGCTAACAGTTTGGCGTTGCTGATGCCGGCGGCATATTTTTTGAGGTAAGCGAACAACATGCGGAGCATATCTCGAAGAACCCCTACGTCCGCATCGTATTTCTCCCTTTTGTCTATGTTGTCCTCCGGCAAAACGATTGCATTGCGGGGTTCTTCGGGGAAGAAACGCCTGCTGTGAAAGATGTAATTGACGCCGAAGTTCTGCGTGCCTAAGAGCGGGAAATAGATGAACAAACGCGGTATGCCGGCGATGTCTTTGGCTTCCGTTTCGGAGCGCAAGGGGAGAATTACAATATCGCTTTTGTCCGGCGACTGCAAGTAAAATATCTTCTCTTCCCTCTCCGCGCCGCCGTCGCTCTTAATGCATATGACCAGCGAGCGGAGATTTACGGCTTCGTCAATAGTTGCTGTTTCCGACTTTACAAACGCCTGTTTGCGTCCCTCTTTGCCGTACTTAACCGAAATCTCGTCTATCTTGTCGTTGAGCGCCATCACATAGGGGATGAGCGGTATTGCCCCCTCTACGCCCTCCTTTGCGGCGGGATAATGCTCCGCGTCCAATTCGTAGGTGAATACCGTCTCCTCACGCGGCACGTCGGATCCGCCCGTCTCCAACAACTTGTGAACTAACGACCCGGCAGTCTCCAGCTGCCTGCTCATTACGCCAATCATCCCCTGAATATCGGTCGGAGTCCTGTCGAGAACGAACCCGTCTATATCCGCATATATGGTTTCGCCCGTATCCAACGTTACTTCCAAGCTCCCGTCGATGCATATCTTGCGGCTGTACTTATGCGTGGTCATAAATCCCGTGCCGAACTGCCCCGCCTTGTTCGCGTCTTCCTTGTCGGCGGAGGAAAGCTGTTTGATGAGCGAAGTGAACGTTTCGTAATCGAACGGCTTCCCCTTATGAGCGAACACGAACTTGTCGTCGTACAGCTCCATACGTATGCGGGCGTGCTCGGAAAGGTCGCGTGCGTTCTGCACCAATTCCCAGATTGCCCGTTTCGCCGTATTGTCGTCGAACTTGTTAATACCTTCGAGTATCCCTTGACAATGTTGCTTGTAATCCTGCCGGCGGGACTGCTCCGCCATCTTGTCTAATACCCGCTTTTGCTTTTCTTCCGTTATCATAACGCCTAATCCGGTCTTGTAACGATTGTTTCCGCCGCAATCGTTTGCCGTTTGCAAAAGTAATATATCCCGCTAAATAATCGCGACCCCGCCCGCGAATGAATAATTACCCGTCAGTCTCCTTATTTATCGCACCGGTTTTTTGATACTCTTCAATGTATCTCCTTGCCGTAACGGACACGTCGTAAGCGGCGCAGACGTGCTCCCGCGCCTTAGTCGCCTTACGCAGTGCGTCGGGGTATTGCGACCGTATCCACCTTATCTTCGCCACTAAATCGTTATAATCGCCGTTGGCGAAGACGCATCCGTACGTATCCTCGCAACATACCTCCGCCGGACCCTGACCCGCCGAGACAAGCACCGGGACGTTAGCCGCCATCGCCTCGGCAACCGTCAGAGCGAAACCCTCGTAACGCGACGCTTGCACGAACAAATCATAATCACAAAGGTGCGCCGAGATATACTCTTGCGTGCGCTTCCCCAAGAAACAGACTTGCCCGGAGATATTCAATTCCTTTGCCAAAGACTGCAAGTAATTCAGGCTTTTCCCCTCGCCGATGAAATCAACAGATATTCCTTCGTCGTGCAAATCTGCAACTGCGCGTATCAACAGATCTTGTCCTTTCTTGTCGTGTTCAAGACGGCTGACCTGCACAATTCTAAACCTTTCGCCCGGCAGGTCATTATCTCTTCTCTTGAAATTCCCGGTGATTATGCCGTTGTTCACCACAGTGCTCTCCACGCCATACTTCGCTTTCAGCTCGTCGTGCACGGCACGGCTGATTGCGAACACCTTGGGCACACGGTCAATCAAAGCCACATTCCCCTCGTGCGGCAAAATATTCGCCGGCGGAATGCGTCCT
>JAJPZE010000178.1 GCA_021204565.1 Prevotella sp.
GAGTTGTCCTGCCGAGCGCCACGTGTCAATATGTCTGTTGGCGGGATTATTGCCCTCGTAATAGTTCTCCGGTATGCCGACGTCCGCCCTTTTGCCGAGATCGCGTCGGTATTCCGTATCGAGCGTGTCCGGCGCATACTCCAAATGACCGGTTACGTAAAATTCTCTTCCCTCACGCGCCATAACGATACTCACTCCCGTTTCCGGTCCCTCGGCGAGGCCGGTCAGCTCCCTGCGACGCAGTATGTCTGCCTTACGTATCTCCGTATGCCGGCTGTGGGGCATCATGAAGTAATCGTCGAACCCGCGGAAGATTGGTTCTGTCGGCACGAGAGGCACCTGACGGAATATCCCGAACTTCTTCATCGGCAATTCATATTTCGGGATACCGTAATCAAAATACAAGCCCGCTTGCGCCGCCCAACAGATGTACATAGTGCTGGTTACGTGTGTGTGTGCCCAACGGAATATCTCCGCTATCTCCTCCCAGTACGAGACCTCTTCGAACGCCATCATTTCCAGCGGGGCGCCGGTGATGATCATCCCGTCGAAGTTCTTCTCTTTAAGTATGGAGAAATCTTCGTAAAACATCATCATATGCTCTATCGGAGTATTCTTCGGCGTATGGCTTTTAAGGCGCATAAACGTGATGTCGAGTTGCAAGGGAGTGTTCGAGAGAATGCGTACAAGGTCGGTCTCCGTCGTTATCTTCAGGGGCATAAGGTTGAGAATAACGATTTTGAGAGGACGTATATCCTGCCCCGTCGCCCTCGTAGTATCCATCACGAAGATGTTCTCTCGCTTGAGCAACTCTATCGCCGGCAGTTTGTCGGGCAGTCGTAGCGGCATATAATATAATGTGTATTGATGTGTTGTTTTACCAAAGGTCAAGCCTCTCGCTCTCGGGAATAAACATACGGTCGCTCTCCGATACGTTGAATGCCTCGTACCAGGCCTTTATATGCGGCAAAGCACCGTTAACGCGCCACTCGCCGATGGAGTGCAAATCGTTCATCGTCCGGTTTCTTATCTCCTCCGTCGTGATGTTTTGCCCCCACACACCGGCGTAGGCGAGAAAGAAGCGCTGATCCGGCGTGAAGCCTCCGATAACCGGAAGCGGTTTGTCTGCCGTCGCCTTGCGGTACGCGCCGTAAGCAACCATCAGCCCTCCGTGGTCGGCAAGGTTCTCGCCAAGCGTCTTCTTGCCGTTAGCGTTCAGACCAGGCAACACCTCAATCTTAGAGAACCAATCGGCATATTCCTCAGTCTTGTGCTTGAAGTTCTCTACATCCGACGGTTGCCACCAGTCCGTCATATTGCCGTCTTTGTCGTAGTGTGAGCCTTGATCGTCAAATCCATGTGTCATTTCGTGCCCGATAACCACACCGATAGCGCCGTAGTTGAAAGCGTCGTCGGCGTCCGCGTCAAAATACGGCGGCTGAAGAATGCCCGCGGGGAAGCAAATCTCGTTGGTTGTCGGCATATAATATGCGTTGACAGTCTGCGGGGTCATATACCATTTGTCCCGGTCGACGGGTTTCCCGGCGTGTTCGTCAATCTGCTTTCTGCTTACAAAACGCCATACGGCACGCATGTTCTCGTAGAGCGAAAGACGGGGATTAATAGTCAGCCGGGAGTAGTCTTCCCATTTGTCCGGGTATCCGATTTTTACGTAAAAGGCGGACAGCTTGTCGAGCGAAACCGCCTTGGTCTCTTCGCTCATCCACGTCTGCGCCTGTATTCTTTCCGCCAATGAGGCTTGCAGATTAGCCACAAGAGTTTCCATACGCCGCTTGCTCGACTCGGGGAAATAGCGCTCGCAATATATCTTTCCCAATGCTTCGCCCAACACCTCGTTAACTAAATTAGTTGCTTTCTTCCAGCGCTCGAAATCTTCTTTCCGTCCGCTAAGAACTTTACCCCGGAACTCGAAGTAAGCCATAGCCGCTTCATCGCCGAGCAAGTCCGCCGCCCCGTCAATCACATTCCACTCCATGATTGCCCTCAACTCGTCCGCCGTCATCAGCTCCACAATCTTGTCGGCGGCGGCAAAGAAATCAGGTTGCCCGACAACGAGCGTATCCATATATTGCAGGTCTATCCCTTCCGCCCCGCCTATTGCCGTCAGATGAAGATTAGGATAATTGCTCTCGAATTCCGCGAGGGTGGTTTTGTTGTAGTTCTTCTCGACGTCGCGCAACTCCGTACTTGTCTTCGAGGCAATGGCGAGCTGTGTTTCAACGCGCAGTATGCTCTCCATCTTCTTCGTTGCAGCTTCGTTATCGAAGCCGAAAAGAGTGAACATACGGACGATATGGCTGCGGTATTGGTCGCGTATAGCTGCCGTCGCGCTGTCGTTCGACAGATAATATTCTTTTTGTCCGAGCATAAGTCCGCCCTGTCGAACGTGAAAGATGTTGTTCTTCGAGTCCTTTTCGTCAGCGGAGAACCAATACGGGAACGGAATGCCGCAACCCTCGGGGGCGTATTTGAGCTGTATTGCTTCAAGCGTTGCTTTATCCTCAGCCGCCTCTATTTCGTTGATATAAGGGGCTACGGGGTCAGTTCCCTCGTTGTTCCGGCGCACGGAATCCATCGCTAATTTATATAAATCGCTAATCTTCTGCTCGATTGTGCCCGCCTCGTAGAGCCCGTTCTGCAACTCGAGAAGTATGTCGTTGACCCGCTTGTCGTTCTCTAATGCAATCCCTTCAAACGATCCGAAGCGCGAGTAAGCGGGGGGTAAGGGGTGGTTCTTCATCCATCCGCCGCAAGCGAAAGCGTAGAAATCGTCTTGCGGGCGAATGGATTTATCAAGGTTGTCGGGGTTGATTCCCGACGTCTGTTGGGCGTTCGCGGCAAGTGCCGACGCAACTATAAAGGCCATAGTTATCAGTAAAGTTTTCATATGAAGTTATATTATTTGTTTTCATTAATCGAGTTTCTTCGTCTCCGCTTCCAGCTCTTCGACAAGTGCGGTCCAAGCGTTCTCCTCCTCTTCAATATTCTTTTTGATGTCCGTATATTCGGTTACGAGGTCGATATTAGCGGCGTTCGCCTCGACGCAGAGCAGTTTGTCCAACTCGTCAATACGAGCCTGCCAATGCTCTATCTTCGCTTCGCTCTCCTTTATACGCCGCTCCAAGCGCGTTATATGCCGTTGCGTCTCTTTCCTTACCGCATAACCGGCATTGCCCGAACACGGTTTGGAGACGGTCTTCTCCGACGTATGAGGCGAAGAAACATCAACCGTCTTCGATTGCTCCAATTGCCTGAAATCCGACACGTTACGGCTTCGGAGAAAGTCGTATATCCCGCCGGTGAACTCCCTGACCTTGCCCCCGCCGAACTCATATACCCGCTCGACGAGACCGTCAAGGAATTCGCGGTCGTGGCTGACAATGATTGCCGTGCCGTCAAACGCACGTATAGCCTCTTTAAGAACGTCTTTCGATTGCATGTCGAGGTGATTTGTCGGCTCGTCAAGGATTAGCAGGTTGACCGGCTCAAGCAAGAGTTTAATCATCGCCAACCGGCTCCGCTCGCCTCCGGAGAGTACCTTCACCTTCTTCTCCGATGCCTCGCCGCCGAACATAAACGCCCCTAATATGTCGTTAATCTTAAACCGAATCTCCCCGCGAGCGGCGTTGTCAACCGTTTGGAACACGGTTAGGTCTTCGTCTAACAGCTGCGCCTGGTTCTGGGCAAAGTACCCTATCTCTACGTTGTACCCCGTCTTAATCGTCCCCTTATAAAAGTCCGGACACGTCCCGTCGGGCGCGGCGGAGGAGTACGAAGCCATAATACACTTCACCATTGTTGTCTTTCCTTCGCCGTTTTTCCCTACGAAAGCCACCTTCTCCCCGCGCTTTATTGTCAGCGACACCTCCGAGAAAACGCGGTTCGCCGGAGAGATCTCGCGCCCGGCATTATCGTAAGTCGCGCCCCACACCTTCTCTGCATCCCGCACTATAACCGGATAGTCTCCGCTACGCAAGCACGGGGGAAACTTCAGATGCAAAGAGGCGGTATCAACCGCGTCAATCTCTATCGGAGTAATCTTCGCCAATTGCTTTATCTTTTGCTGAACCTGCACCGCTTTCGACGGTTTATATCGGAAACGGTTGATAAATTCGCGGGCTTCGGATATCTCCCGTTGCTGGTTCTCGTATGCCCGCAACTGCTGTTCGCGCCGCTCCCGGCGTAACGTTACGTATTCGTCGTACTTCACTCTGTAATCCGTCACCCGCCGGCAAGAGATCTCCATCGTGCGGGTTGTAACGTTGTTGATAAACGCCCGGTCGTGGCTCACAACCATCACCGCGCCGGCACTCGAGACGAGGAACTGCTCAAGCCATTGTATGCTCTCGATGTCTAAATGATTGGTCGGCTCGTCTAACAACAACACGTCCGGCTTGCCCAAAAGCAACTTCGCCAACTCTATGCGCATGCGCCAACCGCCGGAAAATTCACGTGTAGGGCGCTCGAAATCGCGGCGCACAAACCCCAATCCGAGCAACGTCCTCTCCAATGCGGCATCACGAGAGTCCGCCCCGCTGATAAGGTAACGCTCGTGCTCCGCAGTATAACGCTCCACGAGCGACATATACTCTTCGCTCGTATAATCCGTGCGCGAAGCAATCTCCGCTTCAAGAGCATGCACCCGCTCCTCTATTTTTGCGATGTCCGCGAACGCCTTCAACGCCTCCTCGCGAACCGTTGTATCGTCGGACAGTTTCATTACCTGAGGCAGATAACCCACTATCGTCCCGCTCGACACCGACACACGTCCCGACGAGGGCTGTTGCATACCGCACAATATCCGCAACAGTGTCGTCTTGCCCGCTCCGTTCTTGCCCGTGAGCGCTATCCGATCACGTGCATTGACAACGAAACTTACATGCTCAAGCAACGATACCGCGCCGAACGTAACGCATAAATTATCTACCGTAATCATATCGTAACGTGCAAAAGTAAGTGTAAATACGGGAACAGACAAACATTAAACAATAAAAACCGGAATGCGAACCAATGCGCTCGTATGGCGCTCAACACCGCTCTATCAGACGGCTCTAACAAGCTCGCGCAACCATGCTCACAGACGAATCACACAGCTCCCAAATATGTCAGCTTAGTTACGATATACGAACTAACGGCACCTCTAATTAAATTGCACACTCCCGAATTTAACGTTTTAAATTCGCACGACACGCATTACGGGCTGTTTTGCGTCATTTTTCGCGAATTATGGAATGTGTTGAAAATCAACAAGTTATGTGGTTTTGCGTAATCGGAGCATATTTGCGAATCTGCAAGAACACGGGGTTTCACCCTCTGAAAGTACGGGGTTTTAACCTGTGAAACCCTATGTAATGAGGGGTCAATAACT
>JAJPZE010000180.1 GCA_021204565.1 Prevotella sp.
AGCGCACTACGTTCGGGACGTAGGGGTCGCTGGTTCGAGTCCAGTCACCCCGACGGTAACGGGGAAGACGGGCTAAGCTCTCTTCCCCTTAATCGTATGCATATTACATAATGTCGGCTGCGCTCGGCAAAGCTCTGAGCAGGCTTGGCTCTCTCTCGTTTGCACGACATTTCCGCCGCGAGGATATAAGAAAAAGGCGCGCCGACGTAATATCGGCGCGCCCGAACGAATCCGTTCTTTTATGTCAGCAACAATTATTTTCCCCTCGCAAGAAGCGCCATTGTGTCTTTCGCGATAACGAGCTCCTCGTCGGTCGGAACAACACAAACCGTTACGCGCGAGTCGTCTGTGGAGATGACCGCTTCTTCGCCGCGGACGTTGTTCTTCGCAGGATCTATCTTCACTCCGAGCTCCTCCAAGCCCGCGCAAGCTTGCTCGCGCATGCTTATCTGGTTCTCTCCGACGCCGGCTGTCCACACGATTATGTCGACGCCACCCATTGCCGCGGCGTACGCGCCAATGTATTTCTTTATCCTGTAAGCATACATATCGAGGGCGAGGCGCGCCTTTTCGTTGCCCTCATTAGCGGCCTTCTCTACGTCGCGCATGTCGCTCCCAACGCCCGAAATGCCCAGTACGCCGCTCTGTTTGTTGAGGTAATCCGCCATCTGTTGCGGCTTCATGCCCGTCTTCTCCATAATATACGTTACGGCGGAGGGGTCAATATCGCCCGAACGACTCCCCATCATCACGCCCGCGAGCGGCGTTAACCCCATCGATGTGTCTATGCATTTGCCGCCCTTGACGGCGCACACGCTCGCCCCGTTGCCTATATGACAAGTGATTATCCTTTGCTTTGTGATGTCAACACCTAACATCTCGCAAACCCTCTGCGACACATAGCGGTGCGACGTGCCGTGAAATCCGTAGCGCCGGACGTGGTATTTCTCGTACAATTCGTAAGGTACGGCATAGAGAAAAGCATACGCAGGCATCGTCGAATGAAAGGCGTTGTCGAACACGCACACCTGCGGCACGCCCGGCATGTGCCGGTCTATCGCACGGAGACCTTTGAGATGACCGGCGTTGTGAACGGGGGCAAGGTCGCACAGCTCCTCTATCTTGTCCTCCACGTCCTTATCTACAATCACGCTTTCGCAGAACTTATCGCCCCCTTGCACTATGCGATGACCTACCGCGTCTATCTCGTCCAGCGACTTTATAACGCCAATCTCCGGGTCGGTCAAGAGGCTTAACACGAAGTTTACGCCCTCGTTATGTTCCGCCATATCGTGGTTGATGACTTTCTTCTCTCCCGTCGGAAGGGTTACTTTAACGAAGCTGCCGTCGAGTCCGATACGCTCCGCGCCGCCGGACGCAAGCACGCCGAGCGTGTCCATATCGTAGAGTTTATATTTAATGGAGCTGCTCCCGCAGTTTAATACAAGTATCTTCATATCCGTTGTCCTCCCCTTATTTCTTCGCTTCGTTTGCCTTTGCGTCGATTGCCTGACATGCGGTTATCGCCACCATGTAATAAATATCGTCAATCGAACACCCGCGTGAAAGGTCGTTGACAGGTCGGGCTATGCCCTGCAAAATCGGGCCAATTGCCTTGGCGTTCCCCAGCCGCTCGACGAGCTTATATGCGATATTGCCAACCTCGAGACAAGGAACGACGAGCACATTTGCCGTCCCGGCGAGGTGGCTGTACGGGGCTTTCTTCTTCCCGACGGCAGGTACGAGAGCGGCATCCGCCTGTAATTCGCCGTCAATATCCAAGTTCGGATCCATCTCCTTCGCTATTTGTAGCGCGTCCACTATCTTGTCTACGCTTTCGTGTTTTGCGCTCCCTTTGGTTGAAAAGCTAAGCATTGCGACTTTCGGGCTTTCGATTTGCGCCACGCTTTTTGCGGTTTGAGCGGTGCAAATCGCAATCTGCGCCAGCTGGTTAGCGTCGGGAACGGGCGTAACGGCTACGTCCCCCATCACTACGACCCCGTCTTGCCCGTAGATTGAATGCGTCAGAAGGAGCATTGCACCCGACACGCAGTTTATTCCCGGCGCACATTTGATAATCTGTAACGCGGGGCGGAGCGTATCGCCGGTTGTGGAGAGAGCGCCCGAAATCTGCCCGTCCGCCTCGCCGCTCTTGATAATCATACAGCCCAGATATAACGGGTTCTTCATCAATTCCTCAGCTTTCTCCATCGTCATCCCCTTGTTTCGCCGCAACTCGAAGAGCATATAAGCGTACTCCTCCGCTTTCGGATTATTGTTCGGATCGACAATAACCGCCTTGTCGATGTTGGTCAAACCCCACTTCTCCGCACAATCCGTTATCTCCGCCGGGCTTCCGATGAGGATAATATTTGCCAAATCGTCAGCCAAAACCCTGTCTGCGGCGCGGAGCGTACGCTCTTCCGTCGCCTCGGGAAGCACTATCCGTTGCCTGTCCGACATAGCGCGTCTGCATAAGTCTCTTAGTAAATCCATAGTTACCTTGTTGTTATTTCGTTTATATTAAATTTGTCCTTTTAGTTTCTTTCCGCTCCGACCGTTTGTTTCCTTTGCCCGCCTCACGTGCCGGTTAGGATGCTCTCAAGCTCCTCAGCCGATATGCGGACGTTGAACCGCCCCTCGCGCGCGACGGTGATGCGCCCCGTCTCTTCGGACACCGCGATGGCTATTGCATCGCTCTTTTCGGATATGCCGAGCGCGGCGCGATGGCGCAAACCGAACTCCTTGGGGATATCTAAATCGTGCGACACGGGCAGTATACAGCCCGCCGCAACAATACGTTTGCCGGAGATAATCATCGCTCCGTCGTGAAGCGGAGCATTCTTAAAGAAGATGTTTTCGATGAGTTGCTGGTTGATTGCCGCGTCGATAACGTCGCCCGTAATAATATAATCGGCAAGGCGGTCGCCCCGCTCCACCACTATCAAAGCGCCCGTCCTGCTCCTCGCCATATTATTGCACGCCAACACTATCGGCATCATTGTCTGCCTCTCTCGAGGCTCCGGTTCGTGCGCAAGCCCGAACTTTCTCAGCATGCGCCGCGTGCGTTGGTTGGCGCCGAGGTCATAAAGGAAACGGCGTATCTCCTCTTGAAAGAGAACAATAAGACCGATGACGCCGACGTTGATAAGCTGGGTCATAATGCTTCCCAATAGCTTCATCTCCAGCGCTTGGCTCACTATGAGCCACAAGAGAATAAAAAGCACGATGCCGTTGAATACGTATATCGCCCTCGTGCGTTGCATTATCCGATATACGTAATAGAGCAACAACGCCACTAAAACTATGTCGATGGCGTCCTTTATTCCGAAACTGAGGAACATGCTTCCAATATCTTAATCGCCTCAACCGCCTCTTTCACGTCGTGCACCCGAAGAATATCCGCCCCGCGAAGCAAGCACAAAACGTTGACAACCGTCGTTCCGTTGAGCGCTCCGGCGGGGTCGGTATCGAGGTATTGCCAAATCATACGCTTGCGGCTGACCGCTGCAAGGAGAGGCAAACCGAACTCGCGGAACTCTTCCTGACGGCGCAAGTGAGCGTAATTCCCCTCTATATCCTTGCCGAAACCGTAACCCGGGTCGAGCACGACATTACGGCAACCCGCCTTGCGCAACATCTTTGTCCTCTCGGCAAACAATCTCTTGGTGGCGTCCGGATCCGGTTGACAAGACATTAATATGTATGTCGACTTTATCTTCCCCGCTAATTCGTACATCTCCTCACACCCCTCCGACACGTCGTTGATTATCGTTACGCCGAATTCCTCCATACACATCCGAGCCACCTTAGGGCTGAACGTATCCACAGAGACGACCGCGCCGTGCACCTCGTTGCGGATAATCTGTAGCGCGAAACGCAAGCGCGACATCTCGTCCGCCTCGCTCGCCACGACACCGCCCGGACGGGTCGAGCACGCCCCGACATCCACTATCGTCCCCCCCTCGGATATAATCTTGTTCACACGCGCCGATATTTCATAATCCGTCTGCACGCGGCTGACGGCATAAAAAGAGTCTGGAGTAACGTTGACAATACCCATTACAATAGGGTGATTATAGCGCACCGGCGTGCCGTCGGCAATTATCTTATATGTTCGTTTGTCTGTCATTATCTTCCGAAAAACTCTTGTCATTTCCATCCGCAAAGATATGGAGTTTGCCTTTACGAAACAAACATTTCGCCCTTTTTCACGCCTCGTCGCCCCGCTCGCTTTTCTCCCGCGCTCCCGGCGTATAATTGCGTGGCGAAAGAGCTCGGGAGGGGGGAGATGTCATATGCGAAAGAGGGGTATGTCAAAATAGTGCAAGCGGGGTTATGCGTAACTTGTTACATAATATCGGCTGCACTCGGCAAATAGAATGCAAGCATTCTTTTGCGCTCGTTTGCACGACATTTGATAATCAACGCCGGGCATGAGCTTAGGTTTTGCGGGGCATAATATGGGGTTATGACCCCCCATGATATGTGTTTAAGGGTACCCTTAATATGGGGTCACGCTTCGCGAAAACCAAACGGATAAAAGCGCCTGAATAGCGCCTGCGGCACATAAAATGATGATTGCACTCTTCGCTCTTTCTCGAGCGCCTGCGGCTGTTTATAAATAAAATCCATACCTTTGCACGAGTAGTTTTAGCGCTTGTATGATATACGAACGATACTTCGAATTTCTCCGTTTTTCGCTCGTCGATGGTTGCCCCGTGCCCGCCGGCATCGCTTCAATGGATTGGGGCGGACTATACGATTTCGGCGTCAAACAGGCGTGGACGGGCATCTTGTTCTCGGGGATAAAGAAGTTGCCTGCCGATGTTGCGCCGAAAGGCAAGTTGTTTATGCAGTGGTTTGCAATGAGCGACGCTATCCGCCGAAGAAACATCAAGCTGAACAATGCGGCGGCGGAGATTTTCCGTCTGTTCACGTCCGGCGGTTTCCGTTGTTGCGTTCTGAAAGGTCAGGGCAATGCTCTGCTTTATTCCGACCCCTATTCGCGTTCGTCGGGCGATGTCGACTTGTGGGCTTGCGGCTATGCAGACATCTCGGCTCTCGGCGGGTTCCGCTATCCGGGACAGATGGGCATGCTCCGCAAGACCTTGCCCTTCATAAAGCGTCATTTCAGCGTAAATAACGTCGTTTCGCATCACATCAGTTTCGACTACGGCGATGTTGAGGTGGAGGTGCACCACACGCCGTCGGTCATTTTTAACCCTGTGTGCGACAAAAGGTTTCAGCGCTGGTGTGTAGAGCAGGCGCCCCGGATGAGCGGACATCGGGTAGCGCTCCCCGATACCGGCGGCGGCGAGATTGCCGTGCCTACGGTCGGGTTCAACCTTATTTATCAGCTCGACCACGTCTTTCATC
>JAJPZE010000076.1 GCA_021204565.1 Prevotella sp.
AGGTAGGCCGATTACCCGCAAGATGCCGGGCTACTAATTGGCCCGCTCTGCTACATACGAATATAACGAAGAGACACGACAATTTGGAAACCCGACAGACATTCATAGAGGCAACAAGCAGAACGGGATATACGAGGAGTGGGATGAATATGGCGGTTACACTGTTACGCCCTATAAAGACGGCAAGCCGGACGGCGTAAGCGAGAGGCGGCATCCCGACGGCACGCTACGTGAGCGGATACACTGGAAAAACGGCGATTTTGACGGGACTCACGAGGAATGGGATTCGACGTGGTACAGCGACAAGTATGATAACGGCAAGCGGCATTATGTTTTGGAACACTACACGAACGGCGTCCTGAACGGCACCTCAGAAGAAAGGACGTTGGATGGCGTTCTGATACAGCAGCATAACTACAAGGACGGCAAATTGGTCGGCCCCCAAAGAAGCTGGTATCCGAACGGGCAAGAGCATGAACGCTCCGAGTTCAAGAACGGGGTACGCGACGGCTTTCAGCAGACTTGGCATCCCAACGGAGCCCCGCACACCTTTGTCGAATTTAGGGACGGTCATCCGGTCGGTGTCTGGGAGGCGTGGTATGATAACGGTCAGATACGCACGCGCAACAGTTATGATGAAGAGGGCAACCGACATGGTGTGAGCGAGGCTTGGGACGCATACGGAGGTTTCCTATTTCGCCACTACTACGATCGTGGTACAGAAGTGTCGGAGGAAGATTATTACAAATATGTTGCACCCGAAGCAGAACGCGGCGGGACGCAGTTCAGTGTGGGCAAGAAGAAAGGTGTGCCGAAGTCTATCGGTATAGGCGAAAACGGGGACATCTACGACTGGACGGGTCGCGACCCTATTGACGCATTCCGGTTCTTAATCAAGCGGCGGACGGGCGACTTGCGTAACGTGTTCCGCCGTAGCGAGATAGGACAGATTGACCTTATTTGGGGCGACGACAAGGGCGGATTGTGCCACATCGTTAATAAGCACATCGGCGGTAACGGCGAATACAAGGATATCGACGATATGGTAAGGCATATTGCCGATGTTATCAATAACGGCGAAATCGTGGAAAAAAGAAGGGATACTATCGCTATTTCCCACAACGGTTATCGCGTGGTAATATCGGATAATTATAGAGGAAAGGAAAAGAATTGGATTGTTACTTCTTACGAAGCGAATGTAAGCGAAAGTAAGAAAAGAACTGCCGCCAATCCCAGCTTCCGCTCTCATGGCGCGAGGGGGTCAGAGACTGCTGCGCCCCGCAATTCCGATACAAAGGTAGAGACTAATTCCGAACCGACAAGCACCAACGAGCAGAACGGGACAGAGAATGCGGAGAATGGAACAGAAACGCCCGTACAATTTTCCGTTGGGCGGAAGAAAGCCCGCGAAGAGGCGGTCAGTCGCAAGGCGGATGAGTTGGCGGAGCGTTACGGTGCAGAGGTTACTCGCGCGAAAGGAGCAGATGGGAAGAAAGGCAAAGGTTGGCAGTCGAAAGCGAACGTAACGGGCAGGTACGACCCGCGAACGGGGAAGACGACGATAACCGTTCGTGAGGGTGCGACACCGCGTGATGTAGAGCGCACGGTGTTCACCACAGCAGTGGCGGGCAAAGGGTTAAGCAACACGTTTGGCGACAAGTACGCCGACTTTATAGATAACGTCTTTGTCAATGCAGACGAATCGACACGCCGGGAGATGTTGCAAAATATGCGGGGAACGGACTACACAAAGAGTGTAGAGGATTGGTTGGCGGATTACGTAACGTCGGGCGCGTTCGACCCCACCGACCCGTTTTGGCGCGAGGTGAAGAAAGCCTTTCAGGATATGTTAGACGGCGGCGGCTTTGACGAGCTAACGCGCCCGGCGGGTTACGGCGAGCAGGGCGGTATGGATGACGGCGACCTGCGTTATGTCCTTTGGCATAACACGGCAACGGGTGGCGGTATTGTTGATTTGGCGAATGATAACGTTATGCAACAGCGGTTCAAGGTAAACGATTATCGCACGGACAATCCGAATGGCGCGGTTGCGCCCGCCGGGAAGAATACTACCCCTGCGCAACGTTTGTATGATGCGAGGGAAGCGTTAAAGGGGTTGAACGCGGATAACCTTGCGGAGCGTAGTCGTGCGTGGCGGGCATTGAACAACACCTTAAAAGATGTTCGCACGGCGATGTTGTCGCAACAGAGTTACGATGTGAACACCATTCGCTTGCTTGTCGACAATATACGGTTGATGATAGAGAGGGGCATTCTTGAAGATTTGCACAAAGGCGAGGTAAAGAACCTGTTGTCGTTAGTCAAGAACGGCATGGACACCACGATGCGCGGCAGCGAGCGTTCTTTCCGCGACTCGGTCGACAAGCTGTACAAGTTGATGATTGACAATCAGTGGTGGAACGCGCGGGAGATGTTTCAAGCCGTGTTGCGCGACCGTGTTGACAAGACGAACAAGTACGGTGTTGCCGTTATTGATAACTTGGACGCGACGGGCGGCAAGATTATCAAGCAAATGCGCGATATGGCGAGCGGCAAGCTGGGCGAGGAAGATGCGGCGGCGTTAATGTGCCGGGCGCAGGAGAGAATGGCGGATGCCGACCCCGTAGTGGCGAAGAGTGCGGAGATGGAATACGCGGCGGCGGCGATAATGCACGATTATATCACCGATGTACGTCAGAGG
This sequence comes from Prevotella sp., assembly GCA_021204565.1. Classification (GTDB taxonomy): domain Bacteria; phylum Bacteroidota; class Bacteroidia; order Bacteroidales; family Bacteroidaceae; genus Prevotella. The sequence goes on from JAJPZE010000076.1 coordinate 2,702, forward strand.
GAGAGGGCGGAAACTTCTATGCGTGAAGAAGCGGCGCAGGTTACGAAGCCGATGACGCACAAGCAGTCGCTTGCCTACTTGGAGGCTATGGAAGAGAACATCCGGCAGAGCAAGCTCGACAGGGCGAACGCCTTATTGAATATAACGGAGCGGTTGAACAATCTTCGCGAGGCGAGTGCCGAACGCGCGAAAGAGTGGAAAGACGCGAAAGCGGAACACGCGAAAGAGGTGTTAAGGGACGCGAAAGAGGATATGGCGGGCAGGGGAGCGAAAGAGTACCGCCGTCCCGACAGGCGCAGCCGGCTTTCGAACAATCCCATTGTTCGTATGTTGTTTAGCGGGATGAACACCGCCAACGAGTTCTTTAAGATTTTGGGCAACAAGAGTCCCGACGGCGAGGGTTTCCTCTATCATCGTTTCATTGATGGCTGGGCGGACGCGGCGACGAAAGAATACACCGGGCATTTGCAGGCAATGGATATGCTCAACGCCGAGACGGAGCGGCTGTTCGGCAAGGGAACAACGTTTGCCGACGTGCAGTCCATAGGGCGCGGCGGCAAGGGCGAGACGGATGTATACGATGCCGTGCGCTTAACCGACACCGACCGTAAGAACTTCCCCCGATGGATAGGCTCGGCGGCGGCGACCGTTTGCGACACGTTGGCGGAGCTGTTGACCGGGTGCGATGTTGACGACGGCGGCGTTACATTGTCGTTGCGTATGGCGGATGCTTGGGGCGCTAACCTCGTCGAAGCCGTACGCGAGACGCTTACGCAATACTTCATCCATTACGTCCTCGCCCGATGGTTCGAGTTAGCCTCGCCCGACGCGGCACAGGCGCACGCCGACGGAGCGACCGCACAGCTCGACCTCGCGGCGAGTCTCCTTTGGAAACGGCGCAGACCCGGCAGACCCAAACGGCATATTAAAGAAGAGGAATAATTTGTTATGGCGTATTGCAACGGAACGAACACAACAACATCAACGAAGAGCCTTACGCTCATCTTTGACACCGAGCAACTGATTTACGACATCAAGAACGACGCTTGGGTAACGGGCGACGTAACGCAAACGGAAGACCCGCACGACCGCCATCAGGTGCAGGACATCTGCGAAGAGGGCAACCGCGACCACATTCACCGTATCCTCGATATGGCGTATTCCGAACTCGCCGACCTGCTCTTTCCCTTTCTCAAAACCGACCTCTGCGACGGCGAGGTGTTAGACAACACACTTCGCCATAAGAAAAAGTACGTATACGAGTTGTCCGTCCCCGACACGTTCCCCCGTTCGAGTGCCGTAAGGTTGGAAACTCTTATACATCAATACTTCGTTTACCGCGCCTTGCAGGACCGGTTCACTATCGTCTTGCCCGACACCGCGCCCGCTTGGTTGGAGAGGGTTACGCAGGTGATTGACGACATCAAACGCACAGCCTCGCGGCGCACCGAACGCATACACATATCCCTGCAACCGTTTTAATACACGTATATATGAACAAGATAGAGTGGTTTATCTTTGTCGCTATCATTGCCGTTATGTTGCTTTGCTCCTGCGGAGCGAAACGCGCGGCGGTGATGAATAACACCTCCGACAGCACACGAATAACCGTGCGCACGCAAACGATATACGTTCCCGACACCGTGTATATCACGTTGCCGTTACAGACGGCGGAGCGGACAACCCCCGACAGCGCGTCGTTCTTGGAAACCGATTACGCAACCTCGACGGCACGTATTACCCCCGACGGCACGTTGTATCATTCCTTAAAGACAAAGGCGCAACCGTTCGCGGTGGAAGTGCAACGCCCTATTGAAAAGACCGACAGTATAGTCGAGCGGAGCAACGCAACCGTTCGGACGGAGTACGTCAAACGGAGCCTGACGCGCTTTCAACGTATTGAGATTGCGCAGGTGGAGGTTGCGTCCGTTGCGCGACGGGCAGGTCTGTTGCAAGTACGTATCAAACGCGCGTAGCCAAGCTTTGTTCACGTCCTCAAACGTAAGAGTGTTTATTGCTCCTTGCAGGTAACGGCAAAGGTGGTTATACGTCGTGAGATATATCTCCTTTGTCCGTTGCGTGTGTGTGTTGGCGAATTTAAGGAAGTTATGCACGAGCAGGTTCTTTGCCTTTGCTTCGCGTTCGTCGGGAGGCGTCAGCTCGTATTCGATACGGTCTTTGAGTTGCGTGGCGGTCATTGCACGTATTGCACCGCCGAGACGGAGTATCGCTTGTTCAACCTCTTGCCGTTTCTTTAACATGTAAGCGTTTAGGAAGGTCTTGTCCGTTCGGTTGACGACGCGGCATTGCGTTTTGTCCCAGTCGGCGGGGCGGAGCGAAACGCCCGTGCTGATGGTGCGCGTTGCGCTCTTATGGGAGACAGCTATTTTGAGGGGACACGTGCCGTCGGTTTTTGGCGTGCGGCGGTCGAAGTAAATCTTTACGGAAGCCATTGTTATGATGTTATTTGTTGGAAGTCTTGCGTTCTTTTTGCGCTTTTTTTGCGCTCCTGCCCGTACTTTTTTGCGCTTTTATGCACCTTTTCGGACTAACAGACGTTATTTTTTGGTATTCAAACGGGCAAAATACAACCTTTGGAAGTCTTATGTGTGGTTTACAACTTATTGATTTCCAAAGGTTTATGTTTTTGTCGGGATGACCGGACT
>JAJPZE010000050.1:0-1212 GCA_021204565.1 Prevotella sp.
TTCTTGGGGTAATCATTGCACCCTTTGTGCGCAGGTCGAATCAAACGGTGTTATTGTTCTTGCGCAAAGCCTCCATATACATAAATTCAGATAAGCGGTTGTTTCCACTGTCCGTTTTCTCTATACGTCCTGCCGCCAAAGAAAAACGTGCAACACTTGCATTTGCGAATTGACGGATTTCAGCGTCGTTACCTACAAAACCTGTTACTGTGAAGTTGTTCATAATCTTTTTCATTTGAATTGAATTTTGAAGTTAAACTTAATTTTTACGATGCAATGAGAGTAGTGATGTGGCACATAATGGAAAGCACCAAGAAAATCGTGTGCAATACTCTTTTTGTCGGTGGCGGTGAAAGGGAGAAAAAGGAAGATTGTGCACTATTTTATTGGTCGTAGCGCAAGCCGCCCAAGCTGTCTCCGTCTCGAAAGAAAGCAAGCAAGTACCGGTCTCCTTGTCGTCCTCAAATTCCGCCCAATAAAGCGAACCTCTTACATATATTCCCTTGCTTTTGTAGTCTATACCATAGTGTTCTGCCAATCGGTAAAGACAAATCTCTTTGTTGTTCACATCCAAATCTTGGAATGTGTTCCATAAGTCGCTCACTGCTTTGCGTGAACCCGTTACCTTGTACGTTGTAATGCAAATATTCGCCATAATTTTATCTTTATTTATTCCCTTATGTAGAACCTCTACTATCGGGATTGATTAATGAATTATGTTGCCTGAAAAGGTGTTATGTGTCATCTTGCAAGATTTTGCCGCGAAATACTACCTCAATGCGTTGAGTGTGGAGATTTCACGAACAAACCGTTAGGCATTGATCTTGCAAGAATGAAAGACATAACAAATACCTTTGCAACAGAATTCATATCAACCCCGATTAGTAGGTTGCAGACGTATGCTCTATGATACAAGAGGACGAGCGCAACTATACACTTGTACCGTATGACAATCACCGCCAAAAGAAAAGGACAACATACATCTAACCCGGCATATTTTTCTTTTGGCGGCATAAAGTGGTTTAGTCTACAATCAGTATTATATATATACTGCAATATGTAAACCTATTTTTATGTATGTCTTTCGCTTGCAATATCGTAGCAAGTGAATGAGGGTTATTGTGCGTGATAATGTATGGATGCCGCCAAAAGAAAATGAAACACGATATGGTTTCGTTGTTCCTTTCTCTTTTGGTGGCGCAACAGGTTTAG
>JAJPZE010000050.1:1312-5366 GCA_021204565.1 Prevotella sp.
TTTAGTACCAGTATTATATATACTGAACCTTGTAAACCTGTTTTTATGTGTCTCTCTCGCTTGTGATATTGAGACAAGCGAATGATGGTTATTGTGTTTGATGATACGTGGATGCCGCAAAAAGAAAAAGAAACTCGATATGGTTTCGTTGTTTCTTTCTCTTTTGGTGGTGCAACTGGTTTAGTTTAGTACCAGTATTATATATACTGAACCTTGTAAACCTGTTTTTATGTGTCTCTTTTGCTTGCAAGTTAGGAGCAAGCGAATGAGGGACATTCTGTGTTCTTCTCTTATGGTGGCTCAAAGTGGTTTAGTTTAGTACCAGTATTATATATACTGAACTTTGTAAACCTATTTTTATGTGTCTCTTTTGCTTGCAATATTGAGGCAAGCGAATGAGATGTTGATATTGGGTACAAAGGGGGGGGTATGGAAGTAGGTACAAGAAAGGGGGTACAGAAAGGGGTACAGAAGTAGGTACGGAGACGGGTACGGAAGATATTCAATATGGGGAGTGAACATTAGTGAGTTTGACGATATATGGAAACCGCAAAAAAAGACAAGGTGCAACGTTTGGTCTTTTCTTTTGGCGGTATGAAGAGATGCTGATTACGATTTATGTTGTTCATACAACAGTTGGTAACTCCATTGAGCCAAGTCTGCAAGGGTGAGCAAAGGTCTTGAATTGGTGTGCTGGGGGAGTAAAATGTATATGGGCTAAGCAAGGAAAAAGATAAAGAAAAGCGTTGATACGCAAAAAAGAGGAATTATTCGGCATTTGCTTTTCCTAATCATCAACGTGTCTTTTTCGCGGATTCTATGTCCCCTTTTTGTACCCTTATGACCCCATAGTTATATATAAATCACGGAGTATCAGTCAGTTGCGATTTTTTGTTAGATTGAGGATGTAAAACCGCCGTTCTTAGAGTGCAAAACCGCCGCTCTTAGAATGTTAAAACGGCGTTTTAGCGTTACGGGAATGGTGTAATGAAAGGATATAAAGGCATTTATGGCTTAATCAGATCCGTGAGGACGGAGTCGGAGATAAACAGTGCGTCGCGGGTTAAGCGCAGGTGACTGCGGTCGATAACGAGGAGCCGGCGGCGCAAAAGCGGCTCTGCGGCGGCGAGCAAATAGTCTTTATTTTCGAAAGGAACGGAGATGTCGATGCCCTCGCGGGTGCGTAACGCGGTTGTAATCATGTCGTTGTAACGGGCGTCGGCGTCGAGTTCTTCGCGCTCGAAGCACGGCCCGCCCCGCTCGATACCCTCCATATAGCGCGCCAAATTGTCAATATTCCACCCGCGCGAGCGGCGGTCATACGAGTGCGCGGCGGCTCCCAAGCCGAGGTAAGGCACCGCCCGCCAATAGTTGGAGTTATGTTTCGATTGCATGCCGGGGCGGCAGAAGTTGCTTATCTCGTAATGTTCATACCCGGCTGACGTGAGCCGGTCGATTAGCGAATAATACATCTCGCGCGCCGTCTCCTCGTCCGCCTCGCGTATTTCGCCCCGAAAGAGCATCGCGTAAAGCGGGGTGCCGGGCTCGCAGGTCAGGCAATACGCAGAGATATGGCTAACATCCAACCTCAACGCTTCGTCGATATCGGCGAGCCATTCCTTAGTTGTCTGACCGGGAAACCCGAATATAAGGTCGATACTGATGTTCGTTATGCCCGCCGCGCGTAGCGTTTTGACAGCCGAATACACGTCCTCAGCCGTATGACGGCGGCGGATAAAGCGCAGCCGGACATTAGAGAACGTCTGCACGCCCATAGACACGCGGTCGACGCCGAGACGGCTCATACACTCCGCCAACTCCGCCGAGACATCGTCGGGATTGCACTCCATCGTCGTCTCCTCCGTGTCCTTGTTCTCTTTTAAGATACCGGAGAGGAGAAGGGTCAACAGCTCCGGTGTTAACACGCTCGGGGTGCCGCCCCCGAGATACACCGTCCGGACCGGCTCTCCGGCGAGATAATCCTTTCGCAAAGCGTATTCACGGAGCAACGCGCGGACGTATCGCGCGCGCATATTTAATAATGTAGAGGAGAAGAAACCGCAATAAATGCAGCGCGAAACGCAAAAAGGAATATGAACGTATATGCCCGCCATAGCGGTGCAAAGATAAGGATTAAACGCTTCCGGCGCAAGCTTCCCCGCCCTTGCTTCCCCTTTCGAAAAAGGCGAATCTATGGGCAAAACGTTGGTTTTTGTTATGTTTTCTTTGCCAATTGCCCGAAAAGGAATACTTTCGTAGCGCAATTAGCTTAAACAATGAAATAAACAAACTAATAACTCTATGAAGGTCTATCAGACTAATGAAATTAAGAACATTGCAATTCTCGGCAATGATGGTGCGGGCAAAACGACCCTCACCGAAGCGATGCTTTATGAGTGCGGGATAATCAAAAGGCGCGGGCGTATCTCGTTGCAGAACACCGTCAGCGACTACTTTCCCGTTGAACACGAATACGGTTACTCCGTCTTTTCAACCGTCTTTCATTGCGAATGGAACGGCAAGAAGCTGAACGTTATCGACTGTCCGGGCGCGGATGACTTCGCCGGACAAGCCGTTACGGCGCTTAACGTAACCGACACGACACTCATCCTCATTAACGGACAATACGGTCCGGAGGTAGGCACGCAAAACCATTTCCGCTATACCGAGAAGCTGGGCAAGCCCGTTATATTCCTTATCAACCAGCTCGACTCCGACAAGTGCGATTATCACACTATCGTGGAGCATCTCCGCGAGAGCTTCGGAAACAAGGTCGTGCAGATACAATACCCGCTTAACGAGGGTCCCGATTTTAACGCAGTGATCGACGTACTGCTCATGAAGAAATATTCATGGGGTCCTGAGGGCGGCAAACCGCTTATTGAAGATATCCCCGCCGACGAGACGGACAGGGCGACGGAGCTGCATAAAGCATTAGTCGAAGCGGCGGCGGAGAACGACGAGACACTGATGGAGAAGTTCTTCGAGACGGAAGAGCTTGACGAGAACGAGCTTCGCGAGGGCATAAGGAAAGGGCTTGCGACACGCTCGATGTTCCCCGTGTTCTGCGTGGATGCCGCCCGCGATATGGGCGTGCAGAGGCTTATGGAGTTCTTGGGCAATGTAGTGCCGTTCGTAACGGATATGCCCGTGGTGAAAGACGCGCAAGGAGAGCCCGTACCCGCCGACGCAACGGCGCCGACGTCGCTGTTCTTCTTCAAGACCGCCGTAGAGCCGCACATCGGAGAGGTGCAATACTTTAAGGTGATGAGCGGTACCGTTCACGCCGGCGACGATATGACGAACGCCGACCGCGGGTCGAAAGAACGTATCAGCACACTATATTGCTGCGCGGGTCAGAACCGCTTCGAGGTGCCGGAGATACAGGCGGGCGACATCGGTTGCACCGTTAAATTGAAAGACGTGAAGACGGGTAACACGCTCAATGCAAAGGACTGCGACCATACGTTCAACTATATTAAGTATCCCAATTCGAAGTATTCGCGCTCGATTAAAGCGGCGAATACGTCGGAGATGGAGAAGATGATGGCGGCGCTTACAAAGATGAGGCAGGAAGACCCGACGTGGGTCGTGGAGCAGAGCAAGGAGCTTCGCCAAACCATCGTACACGGGCAGGGGGAGTTTCATTTGCGCACTTTGAAGTGGCGTTTGGAGAACAACGAGAAGATACAAGTGGTTTACGGCGAGCCGAAGATACCTTATCGCGAAACAATATCGAAGCTTGCACGCGCCGATTACAGGCACAAGAAACAGTCCGGCGGCGCGGGACAGTTCGGAGAGGTGCACCTTATTATAGAGCCGTATACCGAGGGCATGCCCGACCCGACGGTTTATAACTTCGGCAACCAAGAGTTTAAGATGAACATAAAAAGCAGGGAGGAGATTGACCTCGAATGGGGAGGCAAGCTCGTATTCCTTAACTCCGTCGTCGGCGGAGCTATTGACCTGCGTTTCATGCCCGCGATTCTTAAAGGCGTAATGGAGCGAATGGAGCGCGGACCGCTTACCGGCTCGTATGCCCGCGACGTACGTG
>JAJPZE010000034.1 GCA_021204565.1 Prevotella sp.
CCCACGCTCTGTCCACACTAGGGCGTGTAAACGTTACACCGCGTTGTTTTCAAAAAAAAATCTTTAATTGGGAATTTGGCTTATTTATACTTTACCCCCCCCCCCCATTAACTTTATACAACATAATAGTACGTTAATATCACAGATAAAGTCTTCCTTTACTCCGGCAGTAAAGGAAGACTAAAGAACATCTCACTTCGGTTACTTTGACAGTGAAGGGAGACTAAAGAACGTCTCACTTCGGTTACAGTCCCGGGGGCATACCTCCTCCCGGCGGGCCGCCCTCTCCGCCTCGCGGGCGGAACTCATCGCGCCGGAAGTCGGGTCGTCTGCCGTCGTGCAGGGGTCCGTGCCGTTCGGGCATGTTGTTTGTCCCGAACACGTTGAAACGGTATATGACGTGCAGCATGCCGTATGAATTTATTGCGTTATATTCCGTGTCGCGCCGCTCCATTGCGCTGATTGTGCGCGACAGGTTGCTCTGTTTGCGGAGGATATCATACCATTGTAGTGTTACGGTAAGGCGCTTCCCGGAAAGGAACGACTGCCCTATCTGCGCGTTCCAGACGGGTTCGTTGGTGTTCAGCGCGCTGTCGGTGTATCCCCTGCGGCTTCGTACGTGAAAGTCGGAAGAGACAGACATTCCCCAAGGGCAGGTGATTGTGGTTGATATGCCGTATGAGATGCCCCACGTGTCGAGGTTGGCGGAGGGTTGCAGACGGTTGGTCGTGCCGGTGTAATTGAGCGTCCCGTCAATCTCAATCTCTATCCAATCGTTTCGGAAAGAGCCCGCCAACCGTTCGTTTACGCTGTGCGAACGTGTTACGTTTCTTTGCTCTCCGGCTCTCTCCGCCACGCTTACGAGCCCGACATAATTATTAAAGGAGTAATCCGTCGATGAGTTTATGTTCCAAACGCCGAGCGTGTCAAGCGAGATGTTATACATTCCCCCGATGCTTGCATCCCAATTTCCGTCGATGTTTTCGGGGCGCGTGGTGCGCCCGCCGGTTACGCTGTCGTAGGTTACGCGCCGCGTTACGGCGTTGCGCGTTGCAGTCATCTGCCCGTGCAACTCTATGACTTGGTTCCGCCGGGAGATATAATTGTTATAATTAAAGTAAAGATTATGTTTGAATGAAGGTTTCAGGCCGGGATTGCCGAGTGTAACGTTGAGCGGGTCGGAGTCGTCGGTAACGGAGACGAGGTCGGACATCTCGGGTTGCGAGGTAGTGCCCCGGTATTGAAGTCTTAGCTGGTGTTGGCGGGAGAAATAATAGCGGAAGTTGATTGTCGGCGCAATATTAATAACGTTTCTTGCCGTATCTGTCGCGAGACCGAGGTAGTTTTGCCGGAACGTGGTGTGTTGCGGCTGGAGCTGTACGCCGACGTTAAAGTTATAATTATCCCTTATGCGGCGGAGCTGGAGCTCGATGGTGTGCGTCGACGTGCGGTATTCGGAGTAACGGCAAAGGTCGGTATCGATATAATCGGAGTAATCGTCGGGCAAGTACGAACGCCAATCGCGGTACGCGGGAATGCGGTTTATGCCGAGCGAGGCGAGCAGGTTAATGTAATCGGCGGGCAGGGCGGTAATGTCGCTGAAGTCGTAAGTGGTGCGCGTTGAGCGGGAGTACGACTGTGCGTAACGGTAGGTCAGCTGGATATAAGTTTTCTTTGCGACGGGCTCGCTGTAGCTCCCTTGTAGCGCATAATCCCGGCTCTTCGCCGGCGTGAGGCTGTATCGGTTGATGCTGTAATCATCGCCAGAGCCGTAGAGAAGTACGTTGCTTGTGGAGAAGTTCTTGTTCCCCGACGATGAATAATTCCCTTCGGCGCGGAGACTGACGTTGCGTCCCTTTGAGCCGAAGCGGCGCGTAATCTGCGCCTGTCCCCCTATCTTGCGCGTTATGCCGTAGGTTAGCGAGCTGCCCGACGAGGAGTTTCTGATAATGTCAAGTGCGCTCAGGTAATCCAAATCGTCGAGCGGCGCGTCGCTGTACGCATATGGGTCGGAGGCGAACGTTGCGCTTCCTTGCCCTGTGCGTCCGTCGCTGTCGCTCCAACTCCACGACGGACGGAACATCACCGTTGTCATCGTGTCGGGTTTCCATTCGATTCTTGCTTGGGCATTAAAGCTCTTATCTTTTGAATATGATTGGGAAATATTGTTCGCGAACGACTGTACGGCGGTCTCCGACGTTACGAATTGCTCGCTCGAAGAGCGGGTCGATGCGTCGTTGGTGTTGTGGTTCCAACGGATGGAGCCGTCGATTTTAAGCTTGTCTTTATCTTCGTAATTGATGTTCACGCCGGTCATATTGGAGGTGTTGAGCCCGTTTCGCCCGCGCGAGAAGCCGCCCCCGCGCCCGCCGAAACCCATGTCGTTGGTGTTGTTGAAGTTACCCGGCGCCATCACCCGCACCTTGTCTTTCATCCACGCCAACATACCCCGCTCGGCGTAACGATCCCGCGTCCCGTAAGCCAAGTCGATATTTCCAAGCAAGCCTTTATTCATTCCCGGCTTGATGTCGAAGTCGAGCGTCATCACCTCCTCGCCGTCGTCTATGCCCGTCATCTTCGTGTTGTCGCTCTTGTCGGAGTACGCTTTCACTTTATCGATAATGCTCGTAGGCAGATTCTTTATTGCGGTTTTGGTGTCGCCCGTCATAAATTCCCGCCCGTCAACCTTTACCCGCTCCACCGCTTTGCCGTTGATCGTTACGTTCCCGTCGTCGTCTACCGTCGCGCCGGGCAACCGCTTCACCAACTCTTCAACCACGCGCCCCTCCGGCGTGCGGTACGCCGCGGAGTTGTAAATAAATGTGTCTTCGACGACCACAACCTTCATCGCCTGCGCCGTCTTCGTTATTTCGGCGAGCACTATCGCGTCCTCTTTGAGCTTTATACGCCCCGTATCGAAGTCTTTATCGCCGTCGGTAACGGCGATGTTTCTCCACTGCGTAACGTAGCCCACGGAAGAGAATTTAAGCATGTATTCGCCGGGCTCGGGGGCGGAGAGAGCAAAGCGGCCGTCGTCGCCGCTGACCGTTCCGGCAATATACGTGCTGTCCTTTGCGAAGAGCTGAACGGCGATTTGAACGGGTATCTCCCCCGTCTTTGCGTCCCGAAGAGAACCGGTGATGTGCCGCCCCTGCGCGGATAGAGGCACGGCAAAGACAAGGAACAAAAGCGACAGAACAACTGTTTTGTACATCATAATCGTCTCTTTGACTAAAACAGCCCCTTTATGGTTTAATTCCCTGACCAAAGTGCGGGGTTGCCCTTATCAGACGTTTTCGCCGTTTCTTAGCGGTGCTCCGGCACGGGATAATAGACAGTCTCCTCCGAGGAGACTGTCTATTATCCCGTCGGCAAGACCTACAACCGGCACGTGGATATACTCCGCTTTAACAATCCGCGCCACGCGGAGAAAGATCTCCGCCGCGGGCACAATGACGTCGGCACGATCCTCTTTCAGCCCGTACCGCAGCTGCCGTTGCTCCGCCGTTAAGGGCAACAGACGGTCGTAAATCTGTTGTAATGCGTCGAGAGAAAGCCGCCCGTTCTTCTTGCCGGCTTTGCCCGCAAGGCGGTAGAGCTTGTTGATATTCCCGCCCGAGCCGATAATATTAACGTGCTCATACTCCGCCGTAAGCCGCCGCAAATCGTTGTCCATACGCTGCCGGATATCATCTCCGACCGCCCCGCTGAGCATCCTGACCGTCCCGATGTCGTAAGAAAAGGAGTGCAAGAGTTGCCCGTCGGAGAGCAAATTAATCTCGGTACTGCCCCCGCCGACGTCAACATAGATGAAGTTGCCGGCGCGGTCGGCAGAGCCTTCGAGATAGTTATTAAAAATCAGCATCGCCTCTTCCCGCCCGCTGATTATATCGATTTTGATGCCCGTATCGTGCTTTATGCGCTTTATGATGTCCGCTCCGTTGGCGGCATCGCGCATTGCCGACGTGGCGCAAGCCCGGTAATGACTTACTTCGTAAATCTTCATCAGAAAGCGAAAGCTCTTCATAAGCCGCCTCACATTTCTTGCCTTAACGTCGGAGACGTAACCCGACGTGAACACATCAAACCCCAGACGGAGAGGCACACGCAACAAAAGAACCTTATTGAGATAATGCCCCGCCGGCTCAAAGCCCGGCTTCAATTCCTTTATAAGCAACCTGACGGCGTTGCTCCCTATGTCTATTGCGGCGTAACGAGGGTTATTCATCGCCGTTCGCTTCACGCATATAACATTTGTAAAGCTCCTCTTGCGAGCGGAACGGAGCGGGGGCGTCCGTATGCCAAGGGATGTTGTTGCCGGTTCCGTCGACAGTGTTTCCCTGACAATTATCGCGGAACGAATAATCCACCGCCCGCCATAAATCCGCCTTTATCTTCGGGTCATACACCGGCGCAACCACCTCTATACGGCTGTCTAAGTTACGAGGCATCCAGTCGGCGGACCCGATAAAGGTCTTGTTCTCCCCGCCCGCGGCAAAGATAAAGATACGCGAGTGCTCGAGATAACGGTCGATAATGCCGTTTATCCGCAGCCGTCCGTTAAGACCCGGAAGGGTGCTTATGAGCGAGCAATTACCGCGTACGACAAGGTCGACGGGTACTCCGTTTGCCGCCGCATCATAGAGCCGCCCAACCATCTCCAAGTCGGTTATATGATTAATCTTTATGCGTATGTACGCCGGGCGGCCCTTCCGGCGGTTGCGTATCTCGTCGTCGATGAGCTTTATGAACTTATGCCTCATCTCGTTCGGCGATACAAGAAGCTCCTTGAAACTTACGGGCGCGTATGGCTTTTCAATAAAGGCGAACACCTTGTCGACATCCCGAACAACGTTGCGCGCGGCGGTCATGAGCATGTAATCCACATATGTACGCGCATTCCCCTCGTGAAAGTTGCCCGTGCTGACGATAGCTATATCGCTCCCGTGCTTCATCTCTATGTGCGTTATTTTGGAGTGCACTTTAAGCCCCTCGACACCGAAGATGACGTGTATGCCCGCCTCCTCCATCTTGCGCGACCAACCGATGTTCGACGTCTCGTCAAATCGTGCGAGCAATTCAATCACTACCGTAACCTGCTTCTTGTTACGTGCGGCGCAGATTAAAGCCTTTACAACCTTTGAGTCTTTTGCCAAACGATAGAGGCTCGTCTTAATGCTCCTCACCTCTTTGCTTACTGCCGCCTCTTGCAGAACGCGGATGTAATAATCGAAAGAGTGATAGGGGACGTGGATAAAGCGGTCGCCGTCTTGTATCAAACGCAACAAACTGCCCCCGCCGTTCACCTCCGG
>JAJPZE010000265.1 GCA_021204565.1 Prevotella sp.
CTCCCGTTCGCGGACAGGTGAACATCGTACGCAAGTCGGACGGAAGCGTGAAGAATGTCTTCGTGAAATAAGCGAAATGAATTAAACAATAAAGTAGCATTTTTCTTCATGACGCGGGACGACACGGGAGTGTTGCCCCGCGTTTCGTTATCTTATTGCCGCAGGCGGTACGGGAGTGTTGCCCTGCGTTTCGTGTTCGGAATGCCGCACCAAATTGTGCAATTATGCGTCGAAATCATAACTCCTGGGTCAGGCAGATAGAGAGAATGCGAGGGTGTTGTCCCTTTTCGGGAGAGTCTTTTTCCGTATGCTTAGAAGAGAAGGTTCGGCGGTTTTGATTATCTTTGCGAGGAGTAAAACAGCATCTTATAACCGACTATGAAGAAGACCGTACCCGTAGTGGGGCTTGCTTGCTCGGCGTGTTCGGCGCATGTGGAGGCGGCTTTGAGGGAGACTGAGGGCGTGCGCGAGGCGAGCGTCTCGTTATTATTGCGTTCGGCAACGATTGATTTCGACGAGAGCGTTACATCGTTGGAGGCGTTGAAAGCGGCGGTGAACGACATCGGTTACGACCTTGTTATCGACGGCGGGATATCCGTTCGGGCGGTGGAGGAGCGGGCGTATAAGGTGTTGAAACGCCGTGTGTTGCTCGCGTGGATATGTGCTGCGGCGGTGATGTCGGTATCGATGCATTGGCTCCGGCCGGGCGACGCGGATATGTCGAACCAAGTTATGCTTCTCTTTGCGTTGCTCTCCATAATCGTCTGCGGCCGGCAGATATTCGTCTCCGCATATAAAAACATCATTCACGGGCACGCTAATATGGACACGCTTGTTGCTCTTTCAACATCCGTAACGTTTCTTTTCAGCGTGTTCAATACATTTTTCGGTTCGTCGGTATGGGGCGTCAGGGGCATCGTCTGGCATACGTATTTCGATACTCCGGCTATGATTCTGGCGTTCGTTCTCACGGGTCGTCTGCTTGAAGAGCGTGCGAAAACGAGTACGACAAGCGCCATACGGGAGCTGATGAGTATCGCTCCGACGACGGCGAAGCTCGTAAAAGAGGATGCTGACGGCAGGGAAACGACGAGCGAGATACCCGTTTCAACCATCCGCCCGGGGGACAGGCTGGCTGTCGGAGCGGGTTGCCGGATACCCGCCGACGGCGTTCTTGTCCGGGCGGAGAGCTTTATGACGGCGGATGAAGTATATGTCGACGAGAGCATGTTAACGGGCGAGCCGACGCCCGCAGGCAGACGAAGCGGCGACAGAGTGTATGCCGGCACGATCGTGAGCCAAGGGTCGTGCGTGGTGGAGGCGCGTCTGACCGGCACGGATACCGCTATCGAGCGGATTACGAGTATCGTTCGCGGGTCGTTGGAGCACAAGACGCCCGTTGAACGCGCTACCGACCGGGCGGCGGCGCTCTTCGCTCCGGCGGTGTTTCTTATAGCTGCCGTCACTTTTGTTTGTTGGATAGCGGCATGCGGCATGTCCGCTCTTCCGACGGCTCTGATGGCTGCGATGGCGGTTATTGTTGTTGCCTGCCCCTGTGCGATGGGTCTTGCGACGCCGACCGCGCTAACCGTAGGTATCGGGCGGGCCGCGAAGAGACATATATTGATAAAGGATGCGGCGGCGCTTGAAATGCTCCGGCGGATAGATGTTCTCGTGGCTGACAAGACCGGCACGCTAACCATACCCAACCCGAATATTAATTTCGCGCGAGCCGACAACCTGCCCTACGAGGAGCGCGAGACGTTGAAAGCGAACGCGCGGGAGACGGTCGGGGAGTTGCAAAGCAGAGGTATCGACGTGTATCTGATGAGCGGCGATAGGGCGGAAGCGGTGGAGTATTGGGCAAAGAAGACGGGTATAAGGCATTGGCAAAGCGATGTCCGGCCTGGCGATAAGGAGGAGCTTGTCCGCCGTCTGCATAACGAGGGGTACATCGTCGCTATGATTGGCGACGGGATAAACGACACTCAGGCGCTCGCGGCAGCCGATGTCGCGCTCTCCGTCGGACGGGGTACGGACGTGGCAATGGATATCGCGCAGGTGATTATACAGGGCGACGATCTTGGCGCCATCACCGATGCCGTCGACCTTAGCCGAAGGACGATGCGTCTGGTTTGGCAGAATCTGTTCTGGGCGTTCATATATAATATTGTGTCAATTCCCCTCGCCGCCGGCGTCCTTTATATTTTCGGGATACATTGGAGCATATCCCCGATGTGGGCGGCATTACTCATGGCGCTGTCGTCAATCAGCGTCGTAGCTAACTCGCTTCGCCCGCAAGCGTCGTTTGGGAATATTCTTTGACGTGTTTGGAGCTTAGTCGCCCGCCCGCCGGATATCGCTCCGCGTTTTTCCAATCATAAACGGAAAGAACTTTATAATGATGAATGTAAGAAGTGACATCAGCGCCACGACAACGGCAAAGTCCGCCAGCACGAGCAGATAATTGCCGTTATACGCCAGTTGGAACCGCCTGAATGCCATGCCCGTGAGCAACGGCACGCCCCCGCAAAGGAAATAAAAGACAATGCTGTTGCGCCCCACATAGTTGAGGAAACGGCACCGGCTGAAACGTTTGAAGAATGTTATCACGACGAACGAGGCAAGAACGGTATCGGCGAAAAAGACGGGGAAGGAAGTTATATGCTCCGGACTGACCGGCACGCATATACCGTAACGGCATTCAAACACCTTGATTATGACAACCGCAGCCAACACCGGCAAGCACAGCCAAATACCCGAACGCCGGTCAAAAGAGTGTTCCGCCTTATGATAAAAGTATCCGATGCAGAGGTATACGAGGCTCATCAGGGCGATGTCAGCATTCCAGATATAAAGCAGATCACTATGGACGACAAAGGGAATTACCGCGAGCGACACGCACCCGGCGGGGAGTATCGCGCCGCCATACCGTATAGACAGGGCAATGAGAGAGGCAAATATAATCCCCGCCAACACCCGTGCGGCAACAAACCAAGAAGCCTGACCGCACACAATTTCCAACAGCACGCCCGGCGTGAACACCGCCTCGCCGTACAACCATCTCTTCAATACGGCTATTATCGTGGTGAAAATGAAATACGGGACAACAAGATGACGGAATTCGGAGAATAGCTTGCGCCTCAGACTAAACGGCTTCCTCTCCCTGAAAAACAAATATCCCGACACGATAAAGAACGTCATAAGCGCGTTCGTACCGAATAAATCAAAGCTGACAACGGGCTCTTCACCAACTAAATATATATCGGTATGATTGAGCACAATGCACAACATAGCGATGCCGCGCACGGAATCAACCCATCTCTTGCGTACCCCCGGCGGAGTTGTAACCTGCATGACGAATGTTTCTTTAACGTCTGCAAAGGTATGCTTTAATATATATAACACAGCCCGAAAGCCGGGAAATAACCTCGTGCGGACTATGCTCAGGCCGATGTCTTGCGGTAGCTTATAACCGCCCAGACATCCATTATCAGGGCAAAAGTACATAATGCAAGGAGCTGCGGAGCTATGTCGGAGAACGCTCCGCCCCGCAGAAAGACCGTCCGCATAGCGTCAATATAATAGCTCACGGGTATGAAACGGGTTAGCGTCTGCGCCCAATCGGGCATGCTGCTTATAGGCGTGAACAAGCCACTAAGCAACATCATACACACCACGAAGAACCATATAACGAAGATTGCTTGTTGCATCGTGTCGCTGTAATTCGACACTATCAGCCCCATCCCGCTGAAGATTAACGCCAAAAGAAGCGAGCAGACGTAGATAAGGACGATATTTCCCGCGGGCGTGATACCGTAAACTATCCACGCCAAAACGAGACAGACGCTCAGCACGAGTACGCCTATGAGCCAATAAGGGATAAGTTTGGCGAGGATAAAAGCGAAACGGCTGACCGGCGTAACATTGATTTGCTCAATCGTTCCCGCCTCTTTCTCCCCGACAATATTTAACGCCGGGAGAAACCCGCACAACATCATCATTAGGATTGACATCAGCGCGGGTATCATGAAACGCTTGTAATCGAGATGCTTGTTGTAAAGGGAGAGCGTCGAGAACGACGCCTGCGGCGTTACGCCCTGCGACATCCCGGCAAGCTCGGAGACGTTCTGCGTGATGATTGACGCCGCATACGACGCGCCTAACGAGCCTTTCATACCATTCACCGCATTCGCGGCAACAAGCACGGACGGCACGGCGCCCCGGGCTAAATCACGCTCGTAATAGCGCGGTATCTCGATTATCAGGTCGGCAGAGGAGCGCTCTATATCTTCCAATGCGCCGTTATAGCTGTCCCGAAGGCCCTTGAACACAAAGTGATTATTACGCGCAATGCGCTCGGTAAGCCGCCCGGAGACAGGCGTGCGGTCGTTATCCACAACCACCGCGCCTATATTATCCACCTCCATATCCGTCACCCAAGGCATCACGCACATAACCATTATAGGGAAAACGATTACCAACTTCGGGAGAAAACTGTTTCTACGGAATTGTATAAATTCTTTTCGTATCAATGCGCCGATCATAACCTTGACTTGAATTTCTTAATCGAGATAAAGAGCAACGCCGCCGCATATGCCGTCAGAACAGTTAACTCCGGAATTATTCTCCCCGCCCCGACACCCATAATCATCAGTTTGCGCATCGCGGAAATATACCAGCGGGCGGGCACCACCTGCGCAATACACTGCAAGATTACCGGCATAGACTCAATCGGGTATATCATTCCCGAGAGCAGAAGGCTCGGCATAAGAAGCAACATTGCCGACACGAGTATCGCCACGAGCTGCGTTTTGGCAATGATGCTTATAAGCAGGCCCAACGCCAAAGCCAACAAGATATAAAGCAACGACGCGGCGAAAATCCAGAACAAACTGCCCGCAACAGGCACGTCGAGCACAAACCGTGACAGCAGGAGTATGCAAACAAGTATCAGTATTGACAACAGGAAATAAGGCACCGCCTTGGCAACGATAATCATCAACGGACGCACCGGCGAGACAAGAAGCACCTCCATAGTGCCCCGCTCCTTCTCCCTGACAATGCTTACGGCGGTCATCATCGCGCAGATAATCATCAGAAGCAGACCCATTATGCCGGGCACGAAGTTATACGCGCTCTTCATCTGCGGGTTATAAAGCAGCTTCTGACTAACCGGCAACGCGCCCGCCGCGCCCGCTACGGCAATGACCTGTTGGGCGTAAGCGGCCTGACTCACGGACTTGTTAGGGTCCGATGCAGCTGTAATTATCTGTATCCCGTCAGTGTTATCA
>JAJPZE010000254.1 GCA_021204565.1 Prevotella sp.
GCGTTGTCCCCCTCGCACGCGAAGAGGATTATGCGAAGATGACGGCGGAGATATTGGATGAAGTGTTGCGCGAATGCTTTAATTCCGAGCCGATAGTTGACGTCGGGCTGAGCAACGAGCAAGTGCGTACCGTGTCTAACGCCGGCGGAACGACGACAATACAAGGCATCCGTATCGGCACGAGTTTTCATTGGGAAGAGCAAAAGGCGCTCACATACGAGGGCCGGATGCTCCTCAGGGAAGACGCGGGCGGCGGTGCGGCGTGGCTTGTCAACCGTATTGAGGCGGAGAAATATCTGCGGAGCGTCATCGCGTCGGAGATGGCGGCGACGTCAAACCTTAGTTTGCTCAAAGCACACGCCGTGATTTCGCGCAGCTGGCTCGTGCGCCGGCTTAACCGCATACACAACGCACGCCTCTCCCCCGCCCCGCCGGCGGACGGAGAAATCGTCCGTTGGTACGATGCTTCGGCGCACGACTTGTTCGATGTCTGCGCCGATGATCACTGCCAAAGGTATCAGGGGCTGCCCGAAAAACCTTTGGAGACGGTCGATAGGGCAATAGCGGAGACGCGCGGCGAAGTGCTTATATACGCCGGACGGGTTATCGACGCGCGCTTCTCGAAGTGTTGCGGCGGACGGACGGAGGAGTACTCATACTGCTGGGAAAATATACACCCGCCTTATCTCGTCTCCGTTCCCGACACGCGCGCCGACGGGTCAGCCTTTTGCAATACTCGCGACAGAGACGTCCTGAGCCTTGTTCTCAACGATTACGACCTGCGGACAAGCGATTTCTTTGATTGGGTCGCAGAGTACACGCAGGCGGATTTGAGCGACATTGTAGAGACAAAACAGCGGCTCGGACTCGGGCTTATACTCTCCCTCGAGCCCCTTGAGCGCGGGCGTAGCGGGAGAATCAGCCGCCTGAAAATTACGGGCGAGCGCGGCAGTATCGTTGTCGGCAAGGAGCTTGAGATACGCCGGACGCTCAGCCGGACACATCTCTACTCCTCTTGTTTCGACGTAGAGACCTCGCGCGACCCTGCCGGAGGTCTTGTCTTTACCCTTCGCGGACGCGGCTGGGGGCACGGTGTGGGGCTGTGTCAGATTGGCGCGGCGGTGATGGGCGCGGAGGGTTATGATTACCGCGAGATACTCTCGCATTATTATAAAGGCGCGCTCGTAGAGCGCATCTGGTAACGGATTGATTTATATATGAACACATACGACACTTACATATTCGACCTTGACGGGACGCTTCTCTATACACTCGGCGACCTCACGGCAAGCGTTAATCACGCATTGGAGGTATACGGCATTGCCGGTCATAGCGTGGATGAGGTCAGGCAAATGGTCGGCAACGGCATAAGAAAACTTATTGAGCTCGCCATCCCCGGCGGGGCTCGTAACCCGCAATACGAGAGCGTATACAAAACGTTTATGGAGCACTACCTCGCCCACAGCATGGATACAACCCGCCCTTACGAGGGGATAATCGCGACGTTAGCAGCGCTCAAACGCGCCGGGAAGCGAATGGCGATAGTGAGCAACAAACGCTCCGACGCAACGGAACATTTGCGCCGCCATTTCTTCAGCCGATATATCGACGTCGCTATCGGGGAGAGCGAAAGCGTAAGACGCAAGCCCGCGCCCGACACGGTGTACGAAGCGTTGAGGCGTCTGGGGACAACAAAGGACGGCGCAGTGTACGTCGGCGACAGCGAAGTCGACTTGCAAACGGCGCAAAACAGCGGCATTCCCTGCATAAGCGTGTTGTGGGGATTTCGCGATAAGTGTTTTCTTGCGGCGCACGGAGCAACCACATTCATCTTCCGACCCGAGGAGCTGCTCCCCGCGACCCGCCCCGGCAACGGCTCTATACAACAATTGTAAAAAGCGCGGGCTTAGCGGTTAAGAGCAATTAAAGGGCAAAATCAAACTGTTAAATTGGAATAAAGATGAATTATAATATAGCTGTACTCACGGATTTCGGCACTACTTTTGTAAACCGTTTAAGGCGTTTTCGGTCAAAAAGAACAAAAGAATAAACAAATAAATAACGAGAGAAATGAAAAGGTATTCAAGCTATGTTATCGTCGTCTTGTGTGTGGTTGCGGTCGCCTTCTGCGCCGGGACGTGGATTAAAGTAAATGCGGTCCCTGCGCCCCAAGCGGTAGCGGGACAACCCGTCGACCTGACGTATGCGGCTCAGAAAGCTCTGCCCGCAGTGGTGCATATCAGATATCTGAAGAACTCAAAGGTGGAGACAGTCGACGTTCAATCCGACCCCTTCGGCGATTTCTTCGACCCTTTCGGCTTCTTCGGACAGGGGAACAAGGGAAACGGAACGCAGAAGAGGCAGGTGCAAACCCCGAAGAAAGAGGCCTCCGGGTCGGGGGTTATAATCAGCGAGGACGGATATATCGTAACGAATAACCACGTTGTCGAGGGAGCCGACGAGTTAACTATAACGCTCAACGACAACCGCGAGTTCAGCGCAAGAATTATCGGGACGGACAAGACGACCGACCTTGCACTGATTAAAATTGACGGCAGAGGGCTCCCTACACTTCCGATCGGAGACAGCGACAAGTTAAAAGTGGGTGAGTGGGTGCTTGCCGTAGGCAATCCGTTTAATTTGAATTCGACGGTTACGGCCGGTATTGTGTCCGCCAAAGCGCGGTCGTTACGCGCCAATGCAGTTGAGTCCTTCATCCAGACGGACGCAGCTATCAACGCCGGCAACTCGGGCGGAGCGCTCGTCAATACGCAGGGCGAGCTGGTCGGAATCAACGCTATGCTCTACTCTCAGACCGGCTCGTACAGCGGTTACGGTTTCGCCATACCAACCACGATAATGAATAAGGTGGTTGACGACCTGAAGAATTACGGCACCGTACAACGGGCGATGCTCGGCATCGAAGGGCAAGACGTGCACGATTATATCGACTTGCAGAAAGCGCAAGATAAGGACGTGGATCTCGGAACCACCGAGGGTATCTACGTTGCAAAGGTTGAAGACAACGGCGCAGGTAGCGACGCGGGGCTCGCCGAGGGGGATGTGATTACAAGCGTCGACGGGAAGAAGGTGGCGAAGATGACGGAGTTGCAGGAGATGCTTTATTCGAAACGGCCCGGCGACAAGCTGACAATCACCTATCTTCACAACAAGAAGAGCGTTACGAAAACCGTTACGTTGAAGAACGCGCAAGGCAATACGAGCGTCATCAAGACCCACGATATCGACGTGCTCGGAGGGCAGTTCCGCCCCGTGACGGACTCACAGAAAAAGAACCTCAACATCAGCTACGGATTGGAGATAACCAAAGTCGACAACGGCGCTCTTAAGGATGCCGGGCTGTCCAAGGGCTTCATTATCCAGCAGGTGAACGACGAGGAGATAAAGAGTATGGACGACTTGCAGAAAGCCGTCGAGGAGGCTTCGACGAGCAAAGAACCCGTGCTCTACGTCAAGGGTATCTGGCCCACAGGCAAGAAAGGTTATTATGCGGTCGAGCTGACGGAGTAAGGCTCCGGCGACCGTCCGGTAACGGGTTAAGCGGGCTGCGGCATCGTGGTTTAACGGTGTTGCAGCCCGCTTCTCTTGCGCCGTTACGTAACGCCGGGCTCAACAAAACCCGGATAAACGACAGCCGGCAACGTCGCGAACTGACGCCAGGCCGGCACGTACGAAAACGAGGGCGAAGCCGTAAAGCCGCGCCCTCGAAGACTATAAATCAAACAATCAAAAGGTTGTATTAGTTCTTCACCTTAGCTACGATTGCTTTGAACGCCTCCGGGTTGTTTACCGCCAGATCGGCTAACACCTTGCGGTTTATCTCTATACCCGCTTTGTGGATTGCGCCTATAAGTTGCGAGTAGTTCATTCCCTCGACGCGCGCCGCGGCGTTGATACGCTGTATCCACAGAGCACGGAAATCGCGCTTCTTCAACCTGCGGTCGCGATATGCATAAGTCTGACCTTTCTCCCAAGCATTCTTGGCGACAGTCCATACGTTCTTACGAGCTCCGAAATAACCCTTTGTCAACTTCAGAATACGTGTCCTCCTCGCCTTTGAGGCAACATGATTTACACTTCTCGGCATAATTCTTCTTTCCTTTTAATGTTAAACAAATGAGTTAAATCAACGCAGGCACAGCAGGTCGCGCACCTGCTTGGTGTTGGTTTTGTCTACGATTGTCGTACCGAGCAGATTTCTTTTCTGCTTCTTCGTCTTCTTTGTCAGGATGTGGCTGTGAAAGGCGTGACGCCTCTTCAGCTTTCCCGTACCGGTGAATGTAAAGCGTTTCTTTGCACCGGAGTTAGTCTTTGTTTTTGGCATTTTTGTTAAATTATAAATTAGTTTATATTGATACTGAACCCGCCGGACGCGGCTTGCGCCGCCCTGTGCGGGCACCGGCTACGCATACCAACGCGCACCCGGTTACGTTATGTGCTTATTGTCCGTCTTCCGTATCTTCGAACTTCAACGCCCTAAGCGCGTCGGCGCCTTTGGCATTGCTCATGCTGTTGTCCGCTATGCGTTTTGCCTCTTCTTCGCGTGCGGCTTCGGTTGCCTCCGCCTCACGTTTCTCCCCGTCCGACGGCTGTTTGACCTTCTTCGCTTGTGAGGTCTTCTTCGGAGCCATATGGAGAAACATCTTCTTGCACTCTAACTACGCCAAAGCCTCCACCTTGCCGTATTCCTCCAAGTCATTAGCGAACCGAAGCAACAACACCTCGCCTTGCTCTTTGAACAATATCGACCGCCCGCGGAAAAAGACGTATGCTCTGACCCTGTTCCCTTCTTCGAGAAACTCCTTCGCGTGCTTAAGCTTGAACGCATAGTCATGTTCATCCGTCTGCGGACCGAACCTTATCTCTTTCACCTCCACCTTCGTCTGCTTTTGCTTCATCTCTTTCTGATGTTTCTTCTGCCGGTAAAGGAACTTTGAATAGTCGATTATCCGGCAGACGGGAGGCTCTGCATTAGGGGAAATCTCTACGAGATCCAACTCCATACGGTGCGCCATATTCAATGCTTGCTGTATTGGCATCACGGTCGCGCCCGCATCGTTGACGACTCGCACCTCTTTCGCGTGTATCTCTTCGTTCACGCGGTACTGGTTCTTAAGCTTGTCGCCCTTCATCAATCAAGTTACTCTGTTTCACTCTATTCGTCTGCTTTTATTAACCTTTCCGCTAAAAGGAAAGCGGGTGCAAAGATAGTTATTTATCAACTAAGCCTTAACATTTATCACCGTTATATTCACTA
>JAJPZE010000098.1 GCA_021204565.1 Prevotella sp.
TTTTTGTTTGACACGCGAAGCACTTTCGCCGGTGGCTCGGGCGAAAAGTTCGACTGGAGCATTCTCCGCCGGTACGCCGGAGGTACGCCGTTTCTGCTCTCCGGCGGCATCGGGCCCGCCGATGCGGAGCGCATAACCCGCTTCCGTCATCCCCAATTCATAGGCATAGACATCAACAGTTGTTTTGAAACGGCACCCGCCGTAAAGGATATAAGCAAACTAAAAGACTTCTTCAACATCATTCGAAACTAATGAACAGAATTAATCATTTATTTGAAACAAAAACCTCCGGTATCCTCTCCCTTTATTTCTGCGCCGGGCATCCGACGCTCGACAGCGCGCCGGAGATAATCCGCACGCTCGCATCCAAGGGGATAGATATGATTGAAATAGGCATTCCCTTCAGCGACCCTATGGCCGACGGACCGGTGATACAGGACGCCGCAACCCGGGCATTGCGAAACGGCATGACCCTCCGCACCCTCTTCAAACAGTTGGACGGCATCCGCCAAACAGTCGGTATACCCCTGATACTCATGGGGTATCTCAATCCGATTTATCAGTTCGGATACGGACGTTTCTTTGCCGAATGCAAACGTACGGGCATCGACGGCGTAATCATTCCCGACCTCCCGATAGACGATTACCTGCAGGACGTTAAGCCGCTTGCCGACTCTTGCGACCTGCGGGTTATAATGCTGATTACCCCGGAAACCTCCGACGAAAGGATAAAGTTTATAGACGAGCACACGAGCGGGTTTGTTTACATGGTTAGCAGCGCCGCTGTAACCGGCACCCAACGGGAGTTCAACGCCGCCAAACAAGCGTATTTCAACCACGTGAACAGCCTTCGACTGCGCAACAAACGCCTCATAGGCTTCGGCATAAGCAACCGCCGGACGCTCTCCGCCGCACTCGACAACGCCTCCGGAGCAATCATCGGCAGCCGCTTCGTACAGCTCCTTGAGCAATACGGCAACCCTTCCGACGCCTGCGACGCACTCCTCGACGCACTGAAAAAATAGCTTCCCCGCCGCGCGGGAAAAGCAGTGAAAACAATCAAAAGAGAGGTTTTTGTTTGCCCGTTCCCCGCGTTTGATTTACCTTTGCCGTGCGAATCTAAACAATCATACATATGGCGACACCACATAATAATGCCCCTGCCGGCGCATTCGCAAAGACGGTTTTAATGCCGGGCGACCCCTTGAGAGCAAAGTTTGTAGCTGATAATTTCCTAACCGATGCCGTGCTTGTCAACAACGTTCGAAACTGTTTCGGGTTTACCGGAACGTACAAGGGCGTGCGCGTGAGCGTACAAGCGAGCGGGATGGGGATGCCCTCCATCGGCATCTATTCATACGAATTGTTCACTCAATACGGTGTGGAGAACATCATCCGTATCGGCTCGGCGGGCAGCTACACCGAACGTTTGGACGTGAACGATATAGTGCTTGCCGAGAGCTCGTATAGCGAATCGAGCTATGCGAAAGTGCATAACGGCTATTCCGAACATATAAATTACCCGAGCGAAACCCTCAACGCCGCTATCAAAGCCACGGCACGGGAGCGGGGCATAGAGTGCAAGACGTGCCGCGTGCATTCATCAGACGTGTTTTATACGTCGCCTAAAGCCGGCACTTGGGAAGACCTTGCGGAGCGCACCGGGACGGATTGCGTGGAGATGGAGAGCTTTGCACTCTTTCATAACGCTGCGTTCTTAGGCCGGAGGGCCGCCTGTTTATTGACTATAAGCGACTCGTTCGTGTCGGCGAAAGAACTTACGGCAGAGGAGCGGCAAAATTCATTTAAGGGAATGATGGAGCTTGCGTTAGAGACCGCTATCCGTCTCTAACGCATACGCACAATCCTTATGCCCGTCTGCGACGCGTTCCGGAGCATATAATCGTATAAAGTTACCGTCTCGTCGGTAACTTTTTTATGTACGCGCGAAGCGTCGAGCAGATGAAGCCGCCCGTCGGAGTGCCAAACGGCAATACCCGTGTGTGCGATATCCAACCCTTTTTTATTAGTAACTATCGCAATGATGTCGCCGTCGCGAATGTATTGTTTGAGCTCTTCCGGGTTACGCGCAAGCACTTCGCGGGGGATGTAACGATATTGTCTGCCGGTAAGGTTTCTCTCCGTCTCCGCTATTGTTTCGTATATCCGGCCGTCCGATTTCAGCGGCGGATAAAGGTCGGGATGCGCGGTCATATACGATGTATCAAGGGTTTGCACGGCTGTAAAAATCTTGTCCGCCTCGCCGTCTTGCCCCGTTTCAAAGACGTATCCGTCGGCTTCGCCCGCCTCTATCCACGACGTAAAATAATGCAACCGCCGCTCGTAAGACGGCTCGCCGCCCGCGTAACGGACAAGACGGAGATAGCGGCAAAAGTCTTCGAAAGTGCACTCGCGGCGGTTCTTGCACAAGCTTAAAGCAAGTACGGTCTCCACAAACGTGGTGCAATCGAATTGCCTCAGGTTAATCACGAGCCTCTCCGGCAAACTTTGTTCGAGCGTCTTTTCCGCATAGGGAGCGCCGGTAAATCGCTGTCCGAAATAACTTATATATTCGTTCGTATTTGTAAATACGGGGGCTTCGGCAAGCATTCGAACAACCTTTAAGCTGTCTTCCGGGAAATATAAAACCTCTTGCCCCGTAGCGGCGAAACACCTGCAAAAGAGCAACAATAGCGCAATTATAAGGGTCTTGGTCATTTGTTTACGGGTTTCGCGTGTTTGCGTCCGAAGTTCAGCCCGACGTATGCCTTGACGCTTCCGAAACTGTTATTGGTCGAAAAGTTCGTCGTAGAGTAGTTATACGAATGCACGGTTGCGCTCACGCCCGCGAACCATTTACCCGTATTGTAAACTATACCGAGCCGCCCCATAAAGTCGAACGTTACGTCGGAGAAACGAAAGTTGGAGAGGTTGCCCAGCGAAACACCGAAGACGTCGAACCCGCGTTTGTTGTCGGATATTGTATGCTTATAACTCATCCCGACATTAAGCGATGCCCCCGCAAGCCAATACTTTGCGAACACAAAATTATAAGCGTATCCTGCCCAGACGGATACGTCGGTATAGGTGATTTTGTCAAAGCGCAGAGAGCCCGTTATCGACTCCGCCTCGTCGTCGCCCAACATAGAGCGGAGCAAGTCGGTCAGCCCGTCCCAATCGACAGTTAACGTATGGCGGGTGAAGCCGATACCCGCAAGGGGCGAGCCCGCCGACCTCCGCTGCTGCGTGCTCTGATTGAATGTGGCGGGATACGAAAACTTTCTGTGGTTGAAGATGTAATACAGGTCGAAGCCCCTAACACTCGTATCAATGCCGTGAAAGTCGGCTCCGACGGCGGCGGAGGTATCCGTATCGTCGCCCGGACGGATGCGGCTGATGTTGTAAACCCCGCCGTTCTTGCGGTAATAGATATCCAAAACGAAAGGCAGAGTATAGAGGCTGAGGTCTAATTCCTGACGTTTCTCGTTGCCCGCAATATGAAACACGTCGACTGTAACGCCGATAAAGATGAAGCTCCAACCAATATACGGACCGAGTTTCAACGACTTTTCCGGCCGGAAACTTATGCTCTTGCCGTCGTCCGACTTTATTTTATAACTGTCGTAGCTATAATCGTTTTGAAAAAGAGCCTGGAAATTGTAATCATCGTGATGTACGTACGCCGTGTCTACGTCAAAGAAAAAGCGGGCGAAAGGCGAAATAACGCGCTGTAAGAACGGCTTGCATTTCGCCGGTGTCGCCGGAATCCGAGCCTCTAAAAACGGCAAAGAACCGGTGAGCAAACTGTCCGCACGGCCCGATAAACATTCTTTCTCCACTCGCTCCAATCCGCTCGTTTCGAAAGCGACGAGCCGGCAGGCGTCTCTTTCGGTTACTCTTCCGGGCGCGTAAGAGGTACTGTCCGTCTCCGTCGCGGATACGGTCAGGGGGACGGCAAACCCGATTGCAAACAATATCGTCAATAGGTTTCTCAACGTCATCCCCTGCCCCCGCACGAGCGCATTAAAGTTTCCAAAGGATGCGGTCCATCGCCCAGTTGACGGGCGTTGCGCTTACGCAATCGCAGGTGCAGACCGCCGTCCCCTGCAAGTGCTCGACCACGTTCCGGATTATCGGCATTTGGACATAAGGCGGGTTCGCCACACGTATCGACTTCGTTCCGCTCTCCGTAATGAGCAGTATAGGGTCGTAGGTGTAAACCGAAAACATAAGCGAACCCTTATCGCCAATCACCTCAATGCGGTCTTCACGCGCATCCTTAGTCCCCACGAAGCACCACGAGCCGCTCCCCGCTATCCCCCCTTCGAAGAGAAAACAAGCACTGATGTTGTCCTCCGTGTCGTATAAACCGCCGCGATTGGTGGGGTATCCGTGCGCGCGAACTATCACGCCGAAGATTTCCTGAAGAAGGTCAAGCTGGTGTGGGGCGAGGTCGTAAAAGTATCCGCCGCCGGCGATGTCGGGTTGGAGCCGCCAAGGAAGGTCGCTTCCGTTATAATCCAACTCGCGCGGAGGGACGGTGAAGCGGAGCTGGATATTAAGTGTTTTGCCGATGGCGCCGCCGTCAATCAGCTCTTTAACTTTGCGGAAGTAAGGCAAATAACGCCTGTAATAAGCCACGAAGCAGGACACGCCCGTCTCGGCGCTTATCCTGTTGATACGCACGCAGTCCTCATAACTGACGGCTAAGGGCTTCTCAACGTAAACGGGTTTGCCGGTCTTAAGAGCCATTATCGCGTATGTGGCGTGGCTCGACGGGGGCGTGGCGATGTAGATAGCGTTCACCCCGGGATCTTCAATCAACTCTACCGGGTCGGTGTACCATTTCTTAATCTTATGACGAAAGGCGTACGAACGCGCCTTGTCCTCCGTTCGGCTCATCACTGCTTCTATGTGCGAGCCGGCAATAAGGTTGAACGCGGGTCCCGATTTCTTTTCCGTCACCTCGCCGCAACCTATGAATCCCCAAGCGATTTCCTTCATCTTTCTTTTTCTCTGAGAGCCTTATACGCCTCAATCATTTTATACGCGGCACCCGCCGGCGGGGGTAATGCCGGCAAGGAGTTAATATCAAACCAGCCGCCCGCCGCAAGTTCGGATTGTTGGAGCGTAAGTTCTCCGCTTACATACTCCGCCGTAAAGCCGATCATAAGTACCGACGGGTAGGGCCACGCCTGCGACATAAGGTAACGGAAGTTCTTCACCTCGAGCCCCGTTTCTTCCTTTATCTCCCTTTTGCACGTCTCTTCGAG
>JAJPZE010000207.1 GCA_021204565.1 Prevotella sp.
CGGCGCTTTTACACTCTAAGAGCGGCGCTTTTACACTCTAAGAACGGCGCTTTTAGGCCGGCTGTTGTAGTGGTTTGGGGGAGATTGGGGTGGTGTAATGATTAATCAGGAAAGGATAAATGACCGCTTTCGAAACGGCAACCGGTTGCTTCGGAAGCCGGGTTACAATCATTTATTGCGCGGAAGTCGTCCTGTTTGCGTTTGTTTTGCGCTATCTTTGCGCCGATGAATTTCAAGCTTACATCCAAGTACGCGCCGAGGGGCGACCAACCCGAAGCAATTGCCCAACTCACCGCAGGGTTAGCACGCGGCGACCGTTCGCAGGTCCTCTTAGGCGTTACCGGCTCCGGAAAAACATTCACTATCGCCAATGTAATCGCACACCGAAACCGCCCTACCCTAATTCTTAGCCATAACAAAACGCTTGCGGCGCAACTCTATTCGGAGATGAAAGACTTTTTCCCCGACAATGCCGTGGAGTATTACGTGTCGTATTACGACTATTATCAACCTGAGGCATACATTCCGAGCAGCGATACTTACATAGAGAAAGACCTCGCTATCAACGAGGATATCGACCGCTTGCGGCTCAGGGCGGTAAGTGCGTTGCTGTCCGGGCGCAGCGATGTAATCGTGGTTTCATCCGTCTCGTGCATCTACGGTATGGGCGGGCCGGCGGCACTGCAAAGCAATGTGTCGTCGATACGTGTGGGGCAACGAATTGAGCGCAACGCATTCCTGCGGCAACTTGTAGATGCGCTGTATATACGAAACGACATCTCGCTCGAGCGCGGCACATTCCGCGTGCGCGGCGAGACGCTCGACGTGTTTCCCGCATATAGCGAGAACGTGGTCAGGATAACCTGGTTCGGCGACGAAGTGGATAGCATAGAGGAGGTGGAGCCGACGGATTTTCATCGCTTGGAGAGCTTCGCCACGTATCAACTCTACCCCGCCAATCTGTTCGTAACCACGAAAGACCAACAGCAAACCGCGCTTCAGATGATTGAAGCGGACCTTGCGGACCGGGTTGCATATTTCGAGGAGCGGGGCGAGACGTTGTATGCCCAACGGATAAAGGAGCGTGTCGAATACGATATAGAGATGATTAAGGAGCTCGGGCACTGCTCGGGAATAGAGAATTACTCGCGCTATTTCGACGGCAGAGGGCCGGGTCAGCAACCCTATTGCCTGCTCGATTTCTTCCCTAAGGATTTCCTTCTGGTGATTGACGAGAGCCACGTGAGCGTGCCTCAGATAGCTGCAATGTATGGGGGCGACAGGGCGCGGAAAGAGAACTTGGTGGAGTACGGTTTCCGTCTGCCCGCCGCGTTCGACAACAGGCCGTTGAAGTTCGAAGAGTTCCAACAGATGCTTCATCAGGTGATATACGTCTCCGCCACACCGGCTGATTACGAGTTGCGCGAGGCGGAGGGCGTGGTGGTGGAGCAGGTCATTCGTCCGACGGGTTTGTTAGACCCGGAGATAGAGATACGCACATCGGAGAACCAGGTTGACGACCTTATGGAGGAGATTATAACCCGTGCCGAGCGGGACGAGCGTGTTTTGGTTACGACGTTAACGAAACGTATGGCGGAGGAGCTGGCGGACTATTTTCTGAGCCACGACATCAGGGCTAATTACATCCATAGCGATATAACGACGCTCGACAGAGTGAAGATAATGACCGACCTGCGCGAGGGTTTGTTCGACGTGCTTGTCGGCGTAAACCTGTTGCGCGAGGGGCTCGACCTGCCGGAGGTGTCGCTTGTCGCTATCCTTGATGCCGACAAAGAAGGGTTTCTCCGTAGCGAACGCAGCCTGACTCAGACCGCCGGACGCGCCGCCAGAAACGTCAACGGAAAAGTTATAATGTATGCCGACCGCCTGACGGAGAGTATGCATCGCACCATCGACGAGACCTACCGGCGGCGCGAGATACAAATGCGCTACAACAAGGAGCACGGCATCACGCCCTACCGGATACAAAAAGACATCAAGCGGACGCTTATAACCGACACCGGGCAAGGACACGACACGGCGGGCACAAGCCCCGCTCCTTACTCGTCCGCGCTTGTTTCGGCGGCGTTCACAGCTGACCCGATACTGAAGAAAATGACACGCGGTCAGCTTGAGAAAGCCATTCGAGACACAACGGCAATGATGAAGGAGGCCGCCGCGCGCCTCGATTTTCTGCAAGCCGCGCAGTACAGAGACGAGGTCATACGTATGCGGGAATTGTTGGAAAACGCGGTTTAACCGCCCGCCGGACATATGTTCACCGGCGCAGTTAATTATGTTTTTTGCTTGTTGTTTATAAATAAGTAATTACATTTGCACCGGGTTTCGCGTACGTAAAAGGATAAATCATCGTCCCCCGCAAGTAAAGCCTTATTATGGATTTGAACACACTGACAGCCGTATCTCCAATTGATGGTCGTTATAGAGAGAAGACCGCAGAGTTGGATTGTTATTTTTCGGAGTACGCCCTAATGAAATACCGCTTGCGGGTGGAGATAGAGTATTTCATACGGCTGACAGAGTTGCCTTTGCCCCGTCTTGAAAGCATTAATCAAAAGCTGTTCGCTCCTCTGAGAGATATATATACGTCCTTTTCCCTGTCCGACGCGGAGCGTATCAAGGCTCTTGAAGCGCACACTAACCACGACGTGAAGGCAGTTGAGTATTTCATAAAGGAGCGTTTCGACACTACCCGAGGCTTGGAACGATATAAGGAATACGTACATTTCGGTTTGACTTCGCAAGACATAAACAACACGGCAATACCGCTTTCGCTAAAAGAGGCGTTAGCCGATGTCGTGTATCCGGCAATAAACGAGCTCATCGGAACGTTGGAAGATTACGCCGGGAAGTGGGCAGACGTAAGCCTGCTGGCGCATACACACGGTCAGCCGGCTTCGCCCACGCGCTTGGGGAAGGAAGTTATGGTGTTCGTTTACCGTTTGTCGGAGCAGCTGAAAGAGTTGCGCGCGTGCCGCATAACGGCAAAATTCGGGGGCGCTACGGGCAACTTCAACGCGCACCACGCTGCGTTCCCGGCGGTTGATTGGCGCTCTTTCGCCGACTCGTTTCTCGCCGGTTGCTTCGGCTTGGAGCGCGAGCAATACACCACTCAAATAAGCAATTACGATTGCTTGGGCTCACTCTTAGACGCTTTGCGCCGCATTAACACAATTCTGATTGACCTGGACCGCGACTTCTGGATGTACATCTCAATGGATTATTTCAAACAAAAGATAAAGCCCGGAGAGGTCGGATCGAGCGCCATGCCCCACAAAGTGAACCCCATCGACTTTGAGAACTCGGAGGGCAACCTCGGTATCGCGAACGCCGTCTTGCAGTTTATGGCGGCGAAATTACCCGTTAGCCGTATGCAACGGGACCTGACCGACTCCACCGTTTTGCGTAATATCGGCGTGCCGATAGGGCATATGTTGATTGCAATACAAAGCACAGTGAAGGGCTTGCGCAAACTCATACTCAACCGAGAGCGTATAAGCGCCGACCTTGACGCAAACGAGGCGGTCGTGGCGGAGGGGATCCAAACAATTCTCCGGCGCGAGAACTATCCCAACCCCTACGAAACCCTTAAATCGCTCACGCGCACTAACGAGAAGATGACGAAAGCGCGTATCGATGCGTTTATCGACGGATTAGACGTTGCGGACGACGTGAAGACAGAGATGAAAAACATTACACCGGCAAACTACACGGGTATATAACATACCCTGCATATAATCAACTTATTAATTCACCAAACAATTTCCAACCAATCAACAACTAAGCCGAGAGGCTTAGAAACACATTAAACAACATGAACACAACTAACGAGAACGACGAACAAAGAGGCGAAATCCGGCAAGAGAATGGCGGACGTTATGAGAGAGTATCCCGCCCCGCAGACGGTTACAAGAGTCAGCCGAACCCCGAAGGGCGCAAGCCGCGTCCGCGTATCGCACGGCGGCGCATAGGGCAAAGCGACGTCAGCTATGAACCGCTCAACACCTATCCACCGCGCAATGCTTGGCAGCCGCGTCCGGCGAACAACTATCCGAACCGTTATCAAGACGGAGAGCAACCACGCTATCGCGGCGGACAAGACGAGGGGAACGCGAACGATGCGGGGTATAACCGCGGAGGCTATCAGCCGCGCAATGCTTGGCAACCGCGTCCGCGACCGAACAATCAAAACGGCGAATACCGGCAGTATCAACCGAACGGATACCGCCCGCGCCCCAACCAAACCGACTATCCCGGCGGATACCAACCGGCATACCGACGCGACAATCAGGGCGGCGGATATCAGAACAACAACGATTACAACCGCGCCCAGAGAAGCTATCAGCCCGCGCGGCGGCCGCAAGGGAACTACCGGCAGGGCGGATACCAGGCGGGGAACCGCCTGGACGGATACCGCCGCCAAAGGAATCCGAACCGGCAACCGCGAGAGGCATACAATATGAAGAAGCGTATCGATTACCGTGAGGACAACATCGATCCCAACGCGCCGATACGTCTCAATAAGTTCCTTTCCAACGCCGGCGCATGCTCCCGGCGCGAGGCCGATACATTCATACAAGCGGGCGTGGTGTCGGTCAACGGACAAGTCGTTACCGAGCTCGGCACTAAGGTGTTGCGTACCGACAACGTGATGTTTCACGACCAGCCGGTCCGCCTCGAGAAGAAGGTTTACGTATTGCTCAATAAACCGAAAGATTACGTTACGACAGTGGATGACCCCCAGCAACGCAAGACCGTTATGGATCTCGTGCGGGGTGCGTGCACGGAGCGCATTTATCCCGTCGGACGGCTCGACAGGAACACAACGGGCGTGTTGCTCCTGACCAACGACGGCGAATTAGCCTCTCGACTGACGCATCCGCAGTACTTAAAGAAAAAGGTATATCACGTCTTCCTCGACAAGAACATCACTTCTGCGGATATGCACCGCATAGCGGAAGGGATTGAATTAGAGGACGGTTCGGTGCGTGCCGACGCTATCGAATACGCCTCTCCGACCGATAAGAAGCAAGTCGGAATAGAGATACACAGCGGCAAAAACCGTATCGTGCGCCGCATATTCGAGTCGTTAGGGTATTTGGTAACCAAGCTCGACCGCGTCCAGTTCTGCGGTCTGCCAAAGAAGCATGTACGCCGGGGCGACTGGCGCATCCTTACCGAGAGGGAGCAGGATATGATTCGCATGGCCTCTTT
>JAJPZE010000132.1 GCA_021204565.1 Prevotella sp.
ACTCCGAATATCTTCAATACGACCCCTCAGATGCCGCTTGGGCGGGGCGCGACCGCTTCTTTCTCGACCCCGGACATATGGCTCCGATGCTCTATTCCGTGCTGTGCCTTACGGGCAAGTACAACATAGACGAACTTCAACGGCTTCGCCGGTGGGGTTCGCCGACAACCGGACACCCCGAATTAGACATCTCGCGCGGCATAGAGAACACGTCCGGTCCCCTCGGGCAGGGGCACGCCTACGCCGTCGGAGCGGCAATCGCAGCTAAGTTCCTCGCCGCTCATACGGGCAATCCGACCTTCGCCAAAGAGACGGTTTACGCTTATATTTCCGACGGCGGAGTGCAGGAGGAGGTAAGTCAGGGGGCGGCACGAGTTGCGGGCACGCTCGGCTTGGACAACCTTATAATGTTTTACGACTCCAACGACATACAGCTCTCGACCCCGACGCGCGAGGTAACGAACGAGGATACCGCGGCTAAGTATCGGGCGTTGGGCTGGGCTGTGATAGAGATAAACGGCAACGATGTAACCGAGATACGCGCCGCATTGAATAGGGCTAAAGCCGAACGAAACAAACCGACGCTGATTATCGGGAAGTGCGTTATGGGTAAGGGCGCGGTAAAGGCGGACGGCACGTCGTATGAGGGTTCGTGCAAGACGCACGGCGCTCCGCTCGGCGGCGATGCGTATATAAACACGGTGAAGAACTTGGGCGGCGATCCCGCCAATCCGTTCGTCATCTTCACTGAAACGGCGGAGTTATACAGCCGGCGCAAAGAGGAGTTGGCGGCTCTCTGCAAGGTTCGTCACGAAGAGGAACGTGCTTGGGCGGAGGCTAATCCCGATAAGGCGGCGCAGCTGAAGACGTGGCTCTCCGGCGCGGCACCCGATATTGATTGGAGCCGGTGCGTGCAAAAGACGAACGACGCAACCCGCTCGGCCTCGTCCGCTTGTCTGTCGGTGCTTGCCGAACAGGTGCCTAATATGATATGCGCATCTGCTGATTTATCCAACTCCGACAAGACTGACGGCTTCTTAAAGAGGACAAAAGCCTTTGCCGCGGGCGACTTCTCCGGCGCCTTCTTCCAAGCGGGCGTGGCGGAGCTGACTATGGCGTGCTGTTGCATAGGTATGACCTTGCACGGCGGAGTCATAGCGGCGTGCGGCACGTTCTTTGTCTTTTCGGATTATATGAAGCCCGCGGTGCGTATGGCTGCACTTATGCAGCTGCCCGTCAAATTCATCTGGACACACTCTGCGGTCCGGGTGGGCGAGGACGGTCCGACCCACGAACCCGTCGAGCAGGAAGCGCAGATTCGCCTTATGGAAAAGCTGAAGAACCACTTCGGCAAACCCTCAATGCTTGTCCTCAGACCTGCCGACGCGCAGGAAACAACCGTAGCTTGGGCGCTGGCAATGGCTAATACATCCACCCCCTCGGCGCTCATTCTCTCCCGGCAGAATATTAACGACTTACCCGGCGGGAACGATTACAGCCTCGCCGCAAAAGGGGGCTATATTGTCGCCGGATCAGACGAAAACCCCGACGTGATATTAGTTGCGACGGGTTCGGAAGTATCCACACTTGTCGCCGGAGCCGAACTCATACGAACCAATGGGCACAAATGCGTGAGGGTTGTGAGCGTGCCCTCGGAGGGCTTGTTCCGCGAGCAAACAAAGGAATATCAGGACTGCGTTTTGCCGTCCGGCGTGAAGAAGTTCGGGTTGACGGCGGGTCTGCCGGTTAATCTGTTAGGGTTAGTCCCCGCGTCGGACGGCTCGATATGGGGTTTGGAATCGTTCGGCTTCTCCGCTCCGTATAAGGTCTTGGACTCGAAATTAGGCTTTACGCCGGAGAATGTATACGAGCAGGTAATGAAGCTATTCGCCTGATTATGGATAAAGAAACGATAGGTCTGGCTTGCGACCATGCCGGCTTTGAGCTCATGCAATATGTTCGCACTTATCTCGCCGATAGGGGTATTCCCGTACGCGACTTCGGCACGCATAGCGCCGAAAGTGTTGATTACCCCGACTTCGGGCATGCTCTCGGTCGGGCAATTGATAGCGGAGAGCTAAGTAGAGGTATTGCAATATGCGGTTCGGGCTTGGGTATCTCAATTGTTCTTAACAAGTATCAGGGGGTCAGAGCCGCGCTTTGTTGGACGTCGGAGATAGCTCGTTTGGCGCGCGAGCACAACGATGCGAACGTGTTAGTTTTGCCGGGACGGTTTATGAACACCGATGTCGCCGCCGCCGCAATAGATGAATTCCTTACCTCCACGTTCGCCGGCGGACGGCACGCACGGCGTGTCGCCAAGATACCAATTGCGGAATAAATGATACGTACAATCAGAAACGAGCGGGGCGAAATATATATTTCGCCCCGCTCATTTTATGATGTTTAATCATCGTCGTGGTCGAGTATATCCGTGAACGGACGGGGTTCGTTCCGGTCGGAATATCCGCCGTAACGCTCGTCTGGTTCCATGTCGTTACGCGGGAAACGCGGCTGGCGCGGCGGTCTCTGTTGATGTCCTTGCGGATTAAACCCGCCTCTATGCTCACCTCTGGGTCGGCGTTCGCGCTCCTGATACCCATCGGGTTTGTCGATTAAACACTTATGCGAGAGCTTGTATTTATCCGTCTTCGGGTCGATTTCAAGCAGCTTCACCTTTATCTTGTCGCCCTCTTTAAGCCCCGCTTCCTCTATGGTTTCGAGCCGCTTCCAAGATATTTCGGAGATATGCAAGAGCCCTTCCTTGCCCGGCAAAATCTCTACGAAGCAACCATAGGGCATAACGCTCTTAATCGTTCCGTCGTATATTTCGCCGACCTCCGGCACGGCAACGATAGCTTTAATCTTTGCCAAAGCGTTGTCGATAGCTTCCTTATCGGGCGCGGCAATCTGCACTTTGCCCACGCCATCCTCCTCGTCGATGTTGATTGAAGTGCCGGTATCCTCTTGTAACTGCTGGATAATCTTCCCGCCGGGACCTATCACGGCACCGATAAATTCACGCGGTATCGTAATCATCACGATACGGGGAACCTGGGGCTTGAGCTCCGCTCTCGGAGAGGCAATCGTATCGGTCAAACATTTCAAGATATGGTCTCTGCCGGCCTTTGCCTGCGCCAACGCTTTCTCCAAGATCTCATACGAGAGTCCGTCGCACTTGATATCCATCTGAGTCGCAGTCAGACCGTCGGCGGTGCCTGTTGTCTTAAAGTCCATATCGCCGAGGTGATCCTCGTCGCCCAGAATGTCGGACAATACGGCGTATTTATCCTCGCCCGGGTTCTTTATCAGCCCCATTGCGATGCCCGACACGGGCTTCTTTAGCGGCACGCCGGCGTCCATCAGGGCGAGCGTGCCGGCGCATACGGTCGCCATAGACGACGAGCCGTTGGACTCCAAAATCTGGCTTACGACGCGCACGGTATACGGGAAATCATCGGGTATCTGCCCTTTCAACGCACGCCATGCAAGATGTCCGTGCCCTATCTCACGTCTGCCCACGCCGCGTTGCGCCTTAGCTTCACCGGTGCAAAACGGGGGAAAATTATAATGAAGAAGGAAGCGCATGTAGCTTCTGTCGAGGACATTATCAACGAGTTTTTCGTCCAATTTCGTGCCGAGAGTTACGGTCGTGAGCGATTGGGTCTCGCCTCGCGTAAAGATAGAGCTGCCGTGGGGCATCGGCAGAGGGGACACCTCGCACCATATCGGACGTATTTCAGTCGTCTTTCTTCCGTCGAGCCGGATGCCCTCATCAAGGATACAACGGCGCATCGCGTCGCGCTCCACGTCGGCGTAATATCTGTCGGTGAGCGCGTGTTTCTCCTCCGCCTCGTCGGCGGAGAGGTCGGCATGCGCCTCGTCGTATGCCGTTTTGAATTCGGTGAGTATAGCTTCGAATGCGTCGGCACGGGCGTGTTTGTCGAGCGCTTGTTTGGTTATGTCGTATGCTTTAGGATAGAGTTGATTCTTTACCTGGGAGCGTAAATCCTCGTCGTTCACCTCGTGACAGTATTCACGCTTTACGTCCGTACCCAGCTCCTTCATAAGTTCCGTTTGCAACGAGCACATCGGCTTAATCGCTTCGTGTGCCGCCTTGAGGGCGTTAAGCAGGTCTTCTTCCTGCACTTCCTTCATCTCGCCCTCAACCATCATAATGTTTTCAGCCGTCGCTCCGACCATAAGATCCATATCGGCTTCCTCCATTTGGGCTTTCGTCGGGTTGATTACGAACTCGCCGTTTATACGCGCAACGCGCACTTCCGATATCGGACACTCGAACGGGATGTCGGAGCAGGCGAGGGCGCAGCTTGCCGCAAAGCCCGCAAGAGCGTCGGGCTGATCCACTCTGTCGGCAGAAAAGAGGATTACGTTTACAAACACTTCGGCGTGAAAATCTGCCGGGAAGAGCGGCCGGAGCGCACGATCGACAAGGCGGCATACAAGTATCTCTTCATCGCTCGCTTTGCCCTCGCGCTTCGTAAACCCGCCGGGGAACCTGCCCGCAGCGGCATATTGTTCGCGATACTCTACCTGCAAAGGCATAAAATCCGTGCCGGGCA
Source organism: Prevotella sp. (assembly GCA_021204565.1). Taxonomy (GTDB): domain Bacteria; phylum Bacteroidota; class Bacteroidia; order Bacteroidales; family Bacteroidaceae; genus Prevotella. The sequence continues at coordinate 4,584 of JAJPZE010000132.1, forward strand.
CGGCGTCTTTTGCCGCGCAAACAGTGGCTAAAAGCACCGTGTTACCCATACGAAGAGTACACGAGCCGTCCGCCTGTTTCGCCACTTTGCCCGTCTCAATTGTAATCTCACGCCCGTCCGGCAGTGAGATCTTCTTCTGAATTACGTTCATTGTTACTTCGTTTACATCTCGGAAGCACCTTACTTCCTTTAATACGTCTAATAAATGTTGAATATAAAATTATTACGCGGCAAAAGTAATCTAAAAGAGGCGAACAGACAAACAAAACAAGCTAAAAAGGGTACGTCTCAGCGTGTCCCGAGCCATACGAACACCATCCCGATAATAACGAGCAACAAGTCAAACGCCTTGCCCCGCCAATTCTTTTCCCCCAAAAGCAACACCCCGAACACGAACGACACCACCACATTACTCCGCCTGACCATGCTCAAAACGCTAACCATTGCACCGTCGCAGGCAAGGGAAGAGAAATATGTAAAGTCGCTCGCGACGAGGAAGACGCTAATTAAAACGATGCTCCAACGCCACTCGAACCGCGTTTGAATGCCTTTCCTCTTCCGCGTCATCAAAGCGACAAGGATACACATCCACAGGAATTGATAGATGTTATACCACGCAATGAC
>JAJPZE010000111.1 GCA_021204565.1 Prevotella sp.
GTCCAGGGCAGGTGATGAAACCAAAGTAAATACTTCTCCGGGCAGGTGTCAGGATTGCCGTAAAGCAATCTGAGGCTGTCGGGATATTGCGCTATGGCGTTGCTTCCGGTCGGCGTGCGGTCGAAGCCGATGCCGGTTGTATCCGCGTGGTGATAATATCGCGGCAGCCAATCCTCCCGCACGCCCTCCATATCACACCAGGGCTCGGGGCCGTAATGGTGCCCCCAGGCGAAGAGCCCGTTTAGCCCGAGAGGGGTCATATAATTAACCGCCGCCTCCCGGCTGCCGAGCATAATCTCGCGTAACGCTCCGCCGCGGGAGATCTCTTTCCCGCGTTCGAAGGTCTGCAACATCCATTCGCCGGCAATCTCTTCGGGGCTTATGTCCGCGCTCCACGCCATTCGTCCGAACGCATACCAGTTGGCTTGCGCGATTATATTGCCGCACCAGTTGTCGTTCGAGCCCGTATTGGCGACGCCTGCAACGGCTTTAAGCCTGTCGTGAGCTACGAAAGAGAAGAATTCGCGCCATAGCGGAGCAAGGAAAACGATGTGGTTTGCGTGCCCGAGATATTCTTGCGTTATCTGCAATTCCGCAGCGAGGGCGGTGCCGTTCATTGCCGTAAACAGCGGGCTATATGGCTCGCGGGGCTGGAAATCAAAGGGTCCGTTCTTCGCTTGAATTATAACGTTCGGGGCGAATTGTCCGTCCAAAGGCATAAATTCGTTATATGCCTGCTTTATTCTGTCGGGGTCGGACGGGTTGTAAACAAATGCCCGCCAGAGCAGAACCCCGCCGTAGGGTTGCAGTGCGCTTGCAATCATGTTCGCGCCTTCGGCGTGCGTGCGGCCGTAATCGCCGGGTCCGGGCTGCCCTTCGGAGTTTGCCTTGACCGTGAAACCCCCGAAATCTGGGATGAGGGAGTATATCTCTCGCGCCTTGTCGGCCCACCAGCGGGCGACCGTCTCGTCTGCCGGGTCGGCGGTTGACAAGCCTCCGAGCACCATCGGAGAGGCGAAATTGACCGACAGATACACCTTTATATTATAGGGCCGGAATATGTCGGCGAGCGCCTTGACCTTAGCCAGATATTCGCTTGAGAGTATTTCCGGCGCGGCGTTAACGTTGTTCAACACCGTTCCGTTGATACCTATCGAGGCGTTTGCGCGGGCGTAAGCCGTGTATTTATCCGAGAGCGTGCCGGGCAGGTTGTCCCAATCCCAAAGCGACGAGCCGGCATAACCGCGCTCAATAGTGCCGTCGAGGTTGTCCCAATGGTTTAGTATGCGGAGCGGTATGGCGGGGTTGACTTCGACAAGACCCGTGTCGGCGACGGTCTCCAACGCTTGTCGCCGCAACAGATCATACGCCGCATAGAGCAAGCCGGCGGGGGTCGGAGAGGAGAGGACAATACGTTCGGGAGCGTAACTTATCCGGTAACCTTCGGCGTCAAGTCCGTCCGCGGGGCTTATCCGCAACGTTACCGGCCGCCCGCGCCACGCATTAACCAGCTCGCCGGCGGCGATGCCGGCTGTCGGCGACGTACATTCGGCAGTGATGTTCGTGTTGTTTGCCCCGCCCCGAGACAACCACAGACCGCTTCCGCCGTCCGCGGCGGCGGCGCTTAAAGCGACAAACAACAGGGCGATTATCCGGCTTGTTCTTCGCATAACCTTTATTTCCGGCGGCGTCATTCCCCGCCTCCGTCGATGGTGATTATATGTCCGTCGGCGTCGTATTCAAGTTCGCAGACCTTCAACCTTCTCAGCCAAGACTTGCCGCCGGAGGGTTTGCTGTCGTGATGAAACAGATACCATTTGCCGCGAAACTCCACTATTGAGTGGTGTGTAGTCCAGCCGGTGACGGGCGTGAGGATGACGCCTTGATAAACAAAAGGCCCGTAGGGCGAGTCGCCGACCGCATAACAGAGCAGGTGCGTGTCGCCCGTAGAATACGAGAAATAATATTTCCCGTTGTATTTATGCACCCAACTTGCCTCGAAGAAGCGGTGCGGGTCGTTCGCTTTAAGCGGGTTCCCGTCGGCATCGACAATATAAACGGGGCGCGGAGAGCCGTCGAATTGGAGCATATCGGCGGACAGCTTAACCACTCTGCTCGGCAGTGCCGGCTCGTCTCCGGCGGGCAGATAGGGCGTCTCCAATGCCTTATTGTCCTTGTATCGTTGCAGTTGTCCGCCCCATAAGCCGCCAAAATAGAGCAAGTAATCGCCGTCGACGGGGAGCACGCAGTAATCAATGCTGTAGCTTCCGCGTATAGGGTCGGGTTGCGGGACAAACGGTCCTTCGGGGCGGTTGGCGACGGCAACCCCCGTGCGGAATATGTCGTTGCGGTCTTTGAGGGGAAAATAGAGGAAGTATTTCCCGTCTTTTTCCGCCACGTCGGCGTCCCAGAGCTGTCGTCCGGCCCAGGGTATGTCGGCGATGTCAAGTGCTTTCCCGTGGTCTATGACCTCGCCTGTCATAGGGTCGTCGGTGGAGAGTACGTGGCTGTCGCGCATTATATACTGGTCTCCGTTGTCGTTTTCAACGTTGTCAGACTCTATGTCGTGCGACGGATAAATATATATCCGGTCGTTGAAAACGTGTACCGAAGGGTCCGCCATATAGTCGGCGGGGAACAGGTATCTCTTCTGTTTCATTGCGTTTGTTGTCGGTTGCAAAGTTCTTTAATAAAGGGTTTGGGCTCGTAATTCCTGTCGAAAAGCAACGGATATTCCCTGCGCCCGCGCACCGGGAAGTCATTTTTCCAAGAGTCTCCGTCGGCCACGCCCCACGCCGTAACGAGGGTTATGAAGCCGGCATGCCTGACGAACAGCTCGAAGAAAGCCTTCATCCTCGCATTCCATTTGTCGCTTATACTGTCGGGCAACCCGGCGGGGTAGGGGTTCATTTCTTGTTCGAAAGCCACTCTGTCCGATACATTTGCCGAGCGGCTGACTGTCGGCAGGGCGCTCATATCCCATTCCGTAACCATCACGTTTACCCCCTCGGCGCCGAACGCGACAATACTTTCTTCGAACTCGTTTATGTCCGGATAATCCATACCCATATGCCCCTGCATGCCCACGCCGTCAATTCGCAAGCCCCGCGCTTTAAGCTTGCGGACGAGCTTAACTACCGCCGCGCGTTTCGCCGGCACGTTCATTGCGTAATCGTTATAATATAATTCGGCGTCCGGATCCGCCTCGCGGGCGTACTCAAACGCAAGCGGGATGTATTCTTCGCCTAATATTTCGAAGTACGGGCTCTTACGATACGAGCCGTCTTCGAGCAACGCCTCGTTCACCACGTCCCAACCTTTCACGCGCCCTTTATAGCGGCTTACGACGGTCGTGATGTGATCTTTCATGCGTTGTTTCAACGTCTCGGCGGACACCCGTTTGCCCTCTTTATCGGTGAAGAACCACGGCGCGCACTGCGAATGCCATACCAAGCAATGGCCTATAACCGCCATTCCGTTTGCCTCTCCGAACGCCACAAGCGAGTCGGCAGCCGTGAAATCGTAAACCGACTCCTGAGGGTGTATCGCTTCGCACTTCATACAATTCTCCGCCACAACGGAGTTGAAGTGGCGTTTGACAATACGTACCGCGGCGGTGTCCATACCCGCGACCTGCCTCTGATTCATCGCCACGCCGACGAGGAACTTATCTCCGAACACGCCTTTTATCGACCGGGCGCTGTCCGCCGTCTGCGCTTTTACGGTGCCGGACGCGGCAAACAGCATCGCGACGGCTGCGATGACAATTGTGTTCTTCATAATTTTTGTTTCGCTTCTATTTGTTTGTTTATGTTGTCAATTGTCTTGTCGTCGAGCTCATAACGCGAGATAATGAACATCGCAAGGACAAGAAGCAGCGCGGGAATTATCGCCACAAGCCAGAGAATACCTTGCTCGGCGCGTGCCGATTGCACGGCGGCGTTGGTGTTGTCGAACCCTACGTAAGCCAGCACGAGACCGGGTACAACCCCGCCTAACGCCATACCCGCCTTATAAAAAATACCGGTCAGGGCGTTCACAATTCCCGATATGCGCTTGCCCGTAGTGTATTCGCCGTAGGATATAACCTCGGGGACAAGCGCCCACATATATCCCGTCGCGACAATCACGCCCGTGGATTTGACGAACTGCGCCACGTAAACAAGCCATATCTCTCCCCGTAGCGCGGGCGTCATCGATATGATGTAAAGCATCGCCATACCTATGATTGCAATGGTGAGGAACACATTAAACATCGCCCGTTTGCCGATCTTTTTCTTTATCCAAGGCACCATCGGCATGAATATAAACGAGGGTATGGAGCCGAGCGCCATAAAGTTCGCCATGTCGTTAGATGTGCCGTGAACGTTGTAAATCATATAATACGACCCGGCGGAGTTGCCCACAGCCATCATCGCAAATGCGGTTATGAAGAAGAAGGCCAGCACTCTCAGCGGGCGGTTACGCACAAATTCCGTCCAAAGATCCGACACCTTGACGTTCGCCGTCTCCCTTATATCCATCACTACACGCTCCTTTGACTGGCTGAAACAAAAGATTAAGAGCGCCAAGCCGCAAGCTCCGTAGATACACATAGTTACGAACCACGCTCCCGCACTTGTTTTCGTGTTGGTCAATCCGTCGGGCGAAAGCGCCGCAACAAGTTTGGGGATGCCGTACGCGACCGCCAGTCCGCCGGTGTTTGCAAGGAACATACGCACGCTCGTAAGGGTGGTTATCTCCCCCGTGTCGCGCGTTAACGAGGCGTTTAACGCCCCGTAAGGCACGTTGATTAGCGTGTAGAGCATCGACAAGCCCACATATGTAATGTAAGCATACGTAAGCGAACCGGAGAAGCCATCCCGGAAACAGAGTATCGCGAAGCCGGTTAACGGCACGCCCGCAAGGACAAGATACGCTCGGTATTTGCCGAGACGGGGGTTGTGTTTGTCGACAAACGTGCCGACAAGAGGGTCCCAGAGGACGTCCACAACCCGAACAATGAGGAACATAAACGCCGCCGCGGAGGGGTCGAGACCGTATACATTGGTGTAAAACAAGAGCAGGTACATGCATACCGTTTGGTATATAAGGTTCTGCGCCAAGTCGCCCGAACCGAAGCCAATACGTTGCAACCAAGTCAATCTGTAAAAACCTTTCGCTTCGTCCGCTCTCGGGTTAGTTACGTTC
>JAJPZE010000119.1 GCA_021204565.1 Prevotella sp.
GGTATATCCCAACGCCCGGTCTTTATCCGCAAGCCTTCCGCCCGGGCGGAAACACGCCAATCGGAGAGCAATTCCTTATCTTCAACAAAGTACGGACACGGCTGGTTGTTCCAACAATCAGGCCCGATGAAGACGAGGTTGTCGCCTAAACGGTCCTTTAATGTCCTTGCGCGAGTGGAAAGAACGGTGTAGATGCCGCCGACCTTGTTGCATACTTCCCAGCTCGTTTCAAATATAACACTTGGGAATTTCCGTCTGTTCGTCATATTTATATTCCCGTATTCGTTTCTTGTCGGCCCGCGTCCGCCGCACCGCGTCTCCGGCTTTATAATATCCGTTATATACCGCCGCCGGCGTATGCTGGCACCATTATCCCTATTCAAAAACGACGCAAAAATAGTGTATTTTGTCCGATTAGATTATGGCTTTCGGCGTGTTTTTGCCCGTTTTTCATACTTTTTGTGATATGGATAAAACATACATCACGGAAACTGCGGATAAGCGCAGCGTCCACCCGTGTCTTTTCCGTCCGCCGCCACAGTATCCCCCGTTCGTTACCTGCCGGAAGAAGTTGTTTAATGTAAACGTTTGTTTTGTAAAAACATAAAAATTTATTTCCGATTTATTTGCACATAAGACCCGCGCACACTACTTTTGCACCCGCATTCGGTACTCCGGTGCCGGACGATAAGACATATCGGACGAGTGTGTTCCCCGCGTTGTCCTGTATGAGTGAACTTGGACTTTCGCTTAACGAAAAAAAGATAAACAACGGGAAGAACATTGACCTCACGGTTCCCCTATGCCGCTGACAAACGAATAAAGAACCGTCTCCGCAGGGTCAACGGGGGCAATGAAACGAAACTCTTAACATTAAACATTAAAGAAATGAAAAAGAATCTGATGTTTTTCTTGTGTACGCTTGCGGCTTTGTCGCTTCCCGTGCTGACAACCTCTTGCTCCGATGATGATGACAACGGAGGCAGCTCAAATCCTTCAGGCAATGCAGCTGTTATCACCACGTCCGACGGAGAGCAACTGCTCCTCACGAGCATAGGCGGTGAATTCACCTATAGGTACGACAACACCGGTCGGCTGATATATGCAGACGGCGACAACACGTATTATCTGTCATACGACCCGTTTGAGATAGATTGCGAGGACTATGACGAGGTGTCGTTCGCTTTCAACGGCGCGTATGTCTCAAAGGTAACCTTTAGTGACGAAGATGATGATGACGTAGACAACGGAAGTTGGACTTGCACATACGACGGAAGCGGACACATCACCAAAATAGTATTTAGTTATAAGGAGAGTTGGACAGACAGCAACGGCAAGAGCCGCTCGTGGTCGGAAGAGGGCACGGACAACCTCACGTGGAGCAACGGCAACCTGACCAAAGCATCCGTTACTTGGAGCGAAAAGGGAGAGGACGGCAGCTATTCCGGAACGGAAACTTATACATATGAATACGGTAATGAGGCAAACGAGTATAAACAACCTACCTGGGCTCTTGCTTGGTATGGGTATAGCGATTGGGATATAGTTGGAGATTTCGTTATGGTCGGCTACTTCGGCAAGGGTACGTCAGACCTGCCCACATCAGTAAAATGTGTATATACGGATGATGATGAAGATTATTCGGAAACAATATCCTTCTCCTACACGAAGAACGACAACGGAACCATCCATACCGAGAGAGATTCCGATTGGGGAACGCTCTATTACTCATATGCTAATGTCTCTTCCGATGATACGCGGAGCACGTTCCTGACAGAAAAGACAAAGCCGGCTGTTAAGCACCAACACGGGCACAGGCACACACACGCCCGCCACAGTCTTAAGACGGCGACGGAAGAATAAGATACAGAAGGTTGATTATTGAAGGTGCCCGGGCGGGGGAAGACATATGTCTGTCCCTCGCCTTTTTGTGTTAGGGGTCGGGGTATGTAAAAACATGATATCGGACTATTGTCCGATATCATGTTTTTACACGCTTATTCGCAAGTTATCGGCGCACAACAAGACGGGTAGAGACAAAATTGCATACCTTTGCAAAACCGTTGCAAAGGTATATTTTATCAGATGTAACCCTGGTGCAACCGCTTTGCAGGATACTCGTTAAAAACGTTGATAACATTATGCAAGAGAGTCAATTTCGCGGGCTGAACGACGCCCAGGTGATAGAGAACCGCAGGAAATACGGCACTAATTTGCTTACACCGCCCGACAAGGTGCCGCTTTGGAAACAGTATTTACGCAAATTCGGCGACCCGTTAATCATTATTCTTTTAATAGCCGGCGTGCTGTCGGTAGGTATCTCGTGTTATGAGTATTGGGGGCTTTCGGGGGGCGGGAGCGTCTTTTTCGAGCCGGTCGGGATCTTCATCGCCATTCTTTTAGCTACGGGTTTAGCGTTTAATTTCGAGCGTTTGGCGGAGAAAGAGTTTGCGATTTTAAGCCAGGTGAACGACGACGAGCCGGTCGAAGTCATACGTAACGGCATGACGACAATGGTGCCGAAGAAAGACGTGGTCGTAGGCGACGTTGTCATTCTTAATACCGGGGCGGAGGTGCCGGCGGACGGTGTGCTGCTCAAGGCGGTGCAATTACAGGTGGATGAATCGACGCTCACGGGCGAGTTGATATGCTCTAAGACGGTCAACGAGGCGGAGTTTGATAAGGACGCGACCTATCCTTCGAACCACGTTCTGCGCGGAACGAAGGTGATGGACGGGCACGGCGTGATGGAGGTAACCGTAGTCGGCGACCGCACCGAGAGCGGCAAACTGCTTGAAGCGGCGCAGATAGAGGACAACGTGAAGACACCTCTCAACGAGCAACTCGACCGTTTGGGCGGTTGGATTTCGGATATGAGCTACTCCATCGCGGGCATAATTATCGTTGCGAAACTATTTGTTTATTTCGGTTTTGCGTGGAGCGCGTGGCTCCTTTTGATACCTACTGCGGTGTTCTTTTGGCTCGTAGTGAAGAAGTTCAAGGTGTTCCCGAAATGGGCGTGCGTGGTTACGATTGCGTCGTTCTTTGCCGTCTTTATCGGCGGTGTCCTTCTCCTGCATGCGTATTTAATGCCCGCCGGTCAGTTGCCGGAATTGTTAGCGTACACGCTTCAGACGTTTATGATTGCCGTAACGTTGGTTGTCGTAGCCGTGCCGGAGGGTTTGCCGATGGCGGTAACGCTGAGTCTGGCGTTCAGTATGCGGCGTATGTTCAAGACAAATAACCTCGTAAGGAAGATGCACGCCTGCGAGACGATGGGCGCGACAACCGTTATATGTACCGACAAGACGGGCACGCTGACGATGAATCGTATGAAAGTAGAGAGCGCCCGCTTTTATTCTCTGCTCTCAAAAGACAAGTCTTGCGCCGAAATACAGCGGTTTATCGACGAGGGGATAGCGCTCAACTCCACTGCGGAACTCGACTTGACCCATACGGAGCCGTCGGTCTTGGGCAATCCGACCGAGGGCGCACTGTTGCTTTGGTTAAGGGATAGGGGCGTTGATTACCAACAGTTGCGCAGCACGTGCCCCGTCCTTGAAGAACTACAATTCTCTACCGAGCGGAAGTACATGGCGACGGTGGTGCGTTCTAACGTGAACGGCAAGCGGGTGGTGTATGTTAAAGGCGCACCGGAAATAGTTGCCGGGATGTCGAAAACCATCGCCGGCGGAGCAACAAAAGAGATGATTGACGGCGAGCTTGCCGATTTCCAAAGCCACGCGATGCGCACTCTCGGCTTCGCATACCAGATATTAGACGAAACGCAGACGGCGATAGAGAATAACAAGATAACGGCGGACGGCCTCGTATTCCTCGGCATAGTCGCCATCTCCGACCCGGTTCGCGACGACGTGCGCGAAGCTATTGTCGAGTGTCTTAATGCCGGGATAGAGGTTAAAATCGTTACGGGGGACACTCCGGGCATAGCTCGCGAGATTGCCCGGCAGATAGGTTTGCTCTCGGAAACGGATGAGGCGGACTGCGTTATCACGGGTCCGGAGCTCGCCGCGCTTGACGATGACGCTCTCCGCCGCCGGGTCGGGAAGCTCAAATTGATTGCCCGCGCCCGCCCGATGGATAAGAAACGGCTCGTCGAAGCGTTGCAGGCGAACAACCATGTTGTCGCCGTAACGGGCGACGGAACGAACGACGCGCCGGCGCTGAACACCGCTCACGTCGGCATCTCTATGGGCGACGGCACGGCGGTAGCGAAGAGCGCGTCGGACATAACCATAGTCGACAACTCGTTCGCAAGCATAAACCGCGCCGTCATGTGGGGGCGCTCGCTTTATCAAAACATACAGCGTTTCTTGCTGTTTCAGCTGACTGTGAACGTGTCGGCTTGCCTCATAGTGCTCGCCGGGGCATTTATGGGGACGGCTACGCCCCTGACCGTAACGCAGATGTTGTGGGTTAATCTGATTATGGATACCTTCGGAGCGATGGCGTTAGCGTCGCTCCCGCCGACCAAGAGAGTAATGCTTGAGAAGCCTCGCGACCGTAATGCGTTCATCATAGGCAAGGATATGGCGCTGAACATATCGGGTGTCGGCATTGCATTCTTCATAATGCTCCTCCTCTTGCTTTATATCTTCGAGCACGCCGACATCACTTGCATGGCCGACTTCCTTCACCTCCGGCTCGGTGCGGCGAACGGTATAACGCCCTACGAGCAAACGTTGCTGTTCTCTATATTTGTGTGGACGCACTTCTGGTATATGTTTAACGCGCGGTCGTTTTACACCGGGAAGAGTATCTTCAGCCTGAAACTGAGCACCGGCTTCCTGACTATTGTAGCGGTAATCATTATCGGACAGTTGCTCATAGTTGAGGCGGGGTACGACTTCTTCAACGTTGCCCCGATGTTTCACGTAGCCGAAAGCGCGCGCTTAGGTATTCACCCGCAAGGCTGGATCGACTTTATCGTGATTGTTGCGCTGTCGTCTCTCGTGCTGTGGATACGGGAGTTGTGGAGCGTTTTGAAACGTTGGGCGGGATATGAGCGATAATAACAACCGGCAATTGGGTAACGCGCCTTGGTTGCACGTTCTCCTTTCGACGGGCTTCGGCGCGGGTTTCGTCCCCTTTGCGCCGGGCACGGCGGGGGCTTTAGTCGGGCTGTTGGTTTGGATCGGGCTGTATTTCGTGT
>JAJPZE010000011.1 GCA_021204565.1 Prevotella sp.
GCGATGGTGTTCGGGCTTATCTCGCTGATGTTCTTGGATACGAGCATTAACATGGCGATGCAGCCGTTTAAGATGCTCGTGGGTGATATGGTGAACGAGAAGCAGAAGACCCTCGCCTACTCCATTCAGAGCTTCCTGTGCAATGCCGGCTCGCTCGTAGGCTTTGTCTTCCCGTTTTTCTTCACGTTCCTCGGGATAAGCAATGTTGCGGCGAAAGGGGTTGTGCCCGACTCGGTGATATATTCGTTTTACGTCGGGGCGGCGATACTTATTCTCTGCGTTATCTATACGACCGTCAAGGTGAAGGAGATGCCGCCGAAAGAGTATGCCGAGTATCACGGGTTGGCTAAGCCGCTGAACGAGGAGAAAGTTAATATCATACAGTTGCTTGTCAAGGCGCCGAAAGCCTTTTGGACAGTCGGATTGGTGCAGTTCTGCTGTTGGGCTGCGTTCCTTTATATGTGGAATTACACCACGGGCGCAATCGCGGAGACGTGCTGGCATACGACCGATACGGCATCGGCGGAGTTTCAGGCGGCAGGTAATTGGGTTGGTATACTTTTCGCCGTACAGGCCTTGGGGAGCGTTGTATGGGCGGTTATGCTCCCCCTTATCCCCTGGCGGAAAGTAGCGTACTCGTTGAGTCTCGTGCTTGGCGGTGTCGGTTTCATCTTAATCCCGTTCATACAAAACCAGTATGTGCTGTTCATCCCGTTCATCCTTATCGGTTGCGCTTGGGCGGCGATGTTAGCGATGCCGTTCACGATAGTTACCAATGCGCTTAACGGAAGCCATATGGGCGTTTATTTAGGTTTGTTCAACGGCACGATATGTGTTCCGCAGATTATTGCGGCGTTGCTTGGCGGCGTGGTGCTGACGCTCGTAGGCAGCGCGCAGGCTCATATGATGCTTGTAGCGGGCGGTCTGCTTGTTGCCGGTTCGCTGTGCGTATGGATTATAAAGGAGACAATCGGCGAGGGTAAGTAACCGTCGTCTGCAAATTTTACTCGATGCCCGGCTACACCCGGCAAAGTTCAAGCGACTTGACCCGAGGACGAGTTTCGGCTATGCCCGAGCGCTTGCGGCTCTCAAAAAAACAATTATGCTTGCCGCAAACAAGCGTCGAGCGCTTCGCGAATGGTTACGGGGTCGACGGTTTGGTTGATTCGTATTCCCCCCACGCTGTCGAGAAGGGTGAAGTTAATTTGTCCCGCGGTGTTCTTTTTGTCGTGTGTCATCAGTTCAAGGAGCTCGTCATAGTCGTTGCAAGTGATGGGTAGCGTGCCGTAATACTCGTGTATGAACGCCACTACTTGTCTCATCTTCCCAACCGGGAAGCCGGTCAGTTCCCGGCTTAAGTAGAGCTCCGCAATCATTCCGTAAGCGACGGCATAGCCGTGGAGTATGGGCGAGCCACGCCGTAAGGCGAGGGACTCTATCGCGTGCCCGACAGTATGCCCGACGTTGAGCGCCTTGCGTATTCCTTTTTCTGTCGGGTCTTGCTCTACGATACGTTCTTTTACGGCAACCGACCCGGCAAGCATCTGTGCAAGCGAGCTAAGGTCGGGGCGGGCAAGGTCGAAGCGGAGTAGGGCGTCGAGCGCCGTAGAGTTGGAGAGCAATCCGTGCTTGAGCATCTCGGCATATCCCGAACGGATATTCACGTCGTCGAGTGTACGGAGAAAGGATGTATCCAATATGACGCAATAAGGCTCGTTGAAAACGCCTATCTCGTTCTTCAACATCCCGAAGTTTATACCCGTTTTCCCGCCGACCGACGCGTCGACCATAGCGAGGAGCGTAGTGGGGATATTGATAAACGCGATACCGCGCTTAAAGCATGACGCCGCGAAGCCGCCCAAGTCGGTAACCATACCTCCGCCGCAGTTGACAAGCAATGATTTTCGCGAGGCTTTCCCGCTTTGTAACTCCGCCCAGACACGCACCACGCTGTCAAGGGTCTTATGCGTATCGCCTGCTGGTATGACAATTTCTTTTGCACCGGCAAGGGATGCGAAACCGCTGATTAAAGGCACGCAAAGCCGGTGTGTTGTCTCGTCGGACAAGATAAATATACGGTCGGGGGCGAGGGTTGTGATTGCCCGGGAGAGATCTTTCTCTATCGCGTCGGATATGATTACTCTGCTCATGTTATTTGTTTTTTCGTCCGAAGTCGGCGGGTATTTCTCCCCAAGCTCTCGTCTCCCATTTAATGATAGGCACGGTGATGGGGTGCCGTTGCAACCATATCTCCGCCCGCCGTATGAGGAGAAAGGTGTTGCGGGTCTCAGGAGTCTCGATAAGTTTGGTTTTGCACTCCCGTTTCCGAACCCACACTATCGCGTTATAAGAGTCGGTATAGAGCGTTTTGTCGATAATTCCCCGTTGCTTCATAAGCGCAAGGGCGTGGACGATGGCGAGGAACTCGCCGATGTTGTTTGTGCCTAAAACAGGGCCGAAATGAAAGAGTTGCTCCCCTGTTTGCAAGTCGACGCCCCGATACTCCATCCGTCCCGGATTGCCGGGGCAGGACGCATCCACCGCCCAAGCGTTGCTCCTGACATCCTTATGCAAGGGCAAAACGGTGTCGGTACGATATGCGGGCGGGTTGGCATGTTTGTTCATAGAGACCATCGCCGGGCAAGGTTAATCACATCCTTTCGGGCACTTCAATGCCCAGCAACCCCATAGCGCTTTTTATCACTTTCGCGACATTGGCGGACAAGACAAGCCGGAAGAGCAACGCCGGCGTACTCTCCGCGTTAAGCACGGAATAGTCGTGATAAAACCGGTTGAACTCTTTCGTCAGGTCGTAACAGTAGTTTGCAATCGCCGAAGGGGAGTAATCAGCCCCCGCCTGACACACGACAGCCGGGTATTCGCTTAGTTTTTGTATCAGCTCGCGCTCCTTTTCCGTGGGCAAATAACCGGTATCTAATGTTTCCGGGATGACGGTTCCGCTCGCGAAAGCCTTACGAAGTATGGAGCGTATGCGTGCATACGTGTATTGGATAAACGGTCCGGTGTTGCCGTTGAAGTCGATGCTTTCCTCGGGATTGAATAACATATTCTTTCTCGCATCCACCTTTAAGATGAAGTATTTCAACGCTCCGAGCCCGACTATACGCGCGACATCGCTCTTCTCTTCCCCGCTCATATCGGCGAATTTCCCGGCTTCATCGGCGACGGAACGCGCCCGGTGGATCATCTCCGCCATCAAGTCGTCGGCATCAACCACCGTTCCCTCCCTGCTCTTCATCCGCCCGGCGGGCAGTTCGACCATGCCGTAAGAGAAGTGCGTGAGGTCTTTCCCCCATTTGAAACCCAACTTATCGAGGAGTATGGAGAGCACTTGGAAATGATAATTCTGCTCGTTTCCGACAACGTAAATCATCTTGTCAATCGGGTAATCCTCGTATCGGAGCTTCGCCGTGCCGATGTCCTGCGTCATGTATACCGACGTGCCGTCGGAGCGCAAGAGAAGCTTCTCGTCCAAGCCGTCGTCTCTCAAATCCGCCCAGACCGACCCGTCCTCGCGGCGGTAAAACAGTCCGCGCTCCAAGCCTTCCAACACCTTGCCGCGCCCCTCCAAATATGTCTCGCTCTCGTAATATATCTTGTCGAAGCTCACTCCCAACATCCTATACGTCTCGTCGAACCCCGCATATACCCACGAGTTCATCCGGCGCCATAGAGCACGTACCTGCTCGTCGCCCCGCTCCCAACGAACGAGCATCTCATGCGCTTCCTTTATCAGCGGAGCCTCGCGCTTGGCGGTCTCCTCGTCCATACCTCCGGCGACGAGCGTCTTCACCTCCTCGCGGTAGTGAGCGTCGAAAGCGACGTAATAGTCCCCGATTAGATGATCGCCTTTCTTGCCCGACGACTGCGGCGTCTCGCCGTTCCCGTATTTCAGCCACGCCAGCATCGACTTACATATATGTATCCCGCGGTCGTTCACAATATTGGTTTTAACCACCTTGCAACCGTTTGCAGCAAGGATTCTTGACAGCGACCAGCCGAGAAGATTGTTGCGCACATGCCCCAAATGAAGAGGTTTGTTCGTGTTCGGCGACGAGTATTCAATCATCACAAGCGGGCTCCCGGCTCCCGCGGGGGTCTCTCCAAAGTGATTATTTGCATTAATCGAGTTGAGCAAATCTATCCATGTGCCCGGCGAGACAACGAGGTTGAGAAAGCCTTTCACTACGTTGTACCGGCTCACTGCACCGCTGTTGCCGACCAGATAATCACCTATCTCCGCCGCCGTCGTCTCGGGCGACTTACGGGAAATACGGGTCAACGGGAAAACGACAATGGTTACGTTGCCCTCATATCCGGCACGTGTCTTCTGTATTTGTAATGTCTTTGCGGGCACATCCGCGCCGTACAGCTCTTTAACAGCCGCCAGGACGAGCTCTGTTATTTGGTCTTCGAGATTCATTATTGTTGGTCTTGTATGTATTCAAAAGGCGTATATCGAGCCCCGTGTTTAGAAGTTCACTCCGAAGAGAAGGAGGAAGTTACGGTTGTGGGCTTGGAGGAACTGGTCGTGAGAGATGTTAGCGAGCCCGAGTTCGTAAGAGAGCTCTAAATACGCCACCGAATACGACGCGCCCACACCGAAACGCAAGCCGGCATCCCAACGGCTGTATGCCGCGTCTCTTCGGGAGAATGACTTGTATGAGGTTTGGGTTTCGTAATCCTTTATACTGCCGCCCACGCCGCACGCGAAATAGCCGCCCATAAACGGCTGTATGCCTATGCCCGCGTCGGAAGAGTAAATATATTTGAGCACGAGGGGGAGCTGGATATATGCAAGGTTGTAATCCGTCCGGGCGCCGTATACTTTCTTGCGCCCGCCTTTAGCGGCGTAGCTCAGTCCTGTCTCTATATAAAGGGGAGCGTGCGAGGTCAAGCCGTAACCCACTACCGCGCCGAGATTAAGCCGCGCCCGCATGTCGCAGTCGTGCACTTCGTCTTTCGCGCTGATGTGAGCGAAGTCAACACCCACGCGGAAACCGTAATAACGCGACGGGAAAGAGTTATAGCCGTATTCGAGGCGCCCGCTTTGGTCGTTGTAATATTTGCTTTGTTTGTACGCCTGTGCATTAATTGCGGCGAGAGGGAACCATACAAAGAGCAGAGCAATGGTTATCCGT
>JAJPZE010000141.1:0-317 GCA_021204565.1 Prevotella sp.
TCGGCTGGCATCCGAATTGTATGTGTTACGTTGTCCCGATAGTTATGAGCGAGGACGAGTACTGGGATTACCAGGACGCGAAAGACGACGACCCCGACGCGCAACCCGAAGGATATATCACTGAAACGCCGTCAGCGTTCAACGAATACGTCGGGGATAATGCCGAGAAGATACAAGCGGCGTGGGACAGAGGAACAGCACCGTACTGGGTCAGGGACAATGCCGGGTATGTCAGTGTAGCGATGGGCGGTGAGACAAGGGCAATCTACCCGGTATCGACGGCAAAGAGCGTGAGTGCAACAGCAGACGCAGGAACA
>JAJPZE010000141.1:327-21062 GCA_021204565.1 Prevotella sp.
ACCGTCCGCACTCGAAATTGCGGCACAACGGCACGCCAATAGGACGGCACAAGATATACAAGATATAACCGACAGAGCGGCTGAACGTGAGCGTTACTTAGCACTCGTACCGGATGAGTTAAAGATTGGCAAGGATTATTTAGGAGACGCAAGCTATCGGTTTAGTACCCGTTTCTTCGCACTTGTAGACCCGAAGAAACCTATAAAGCTCGAAATCGCTGACAATTATAGCAGGTCTTACTCAACGGGAAAGGGAAACCTCGTCCACATAGGAGATAAAGGAAGAAGAGGCGCTTCAAAATGGGAAAGGATAGCGTTAATATATCACGAGTATGGCCATTGCATAGACGCACAGCGCACGCTGTGGCGAGACAAAGATTTAATCTCAATGCGAAACAAACAAATTGCAAGGCTTCGCAAGCATACCGATAAAAAAGTGTATATGCAGTGGGATTATGATTATAAAACCCACAGGAATACTTATAGGAAGATGAGTGTTAGGAGTGAGGCGGAGTATATAGATGAACGATTGAAAGCCTTGCGTGAAAAAATAAGTTCGATGGATGAAGTCACTTTTACAAAACGCGGGATAACAAAGGCGGATGTGCAAGAGCAGATTTTGTCTACACGAGATACGTTGAAGTCCCTTATTACGAAGTATGGCGAGGGGCACTCATCCGCTTATTACTCACAGGTAAGGATGAAAGAAACGGAATATCTTGCGCACGCATTTGAGAACACTTTTGTGGGGAATAAGGTATTTCAAAAGGTTATGCCGGATATTTATAACGAGATGATTGGTTATATAAAGAGCTTGCAATGATTTGCACTATTGTATATACAGACCGCCGTCCAATATTCCACCGATATATTCCATATCGGGGGCTTCTTCCTCGCCAAGCATCGGGTAGACTGCCACAAGCTCCTTCCCTTCGTCAACCACACGCTCAAGTATCGCGTAAGCTTTTTCATCATCCCAACATGTTGCTTGCGGCAGAAGTGCAACCACAGACGCATAATCGCGGTCTTTTGCTTCCTCCGTCAGGTAGTGGTATAGCCGTTCCCCCCTCAACTTCTTCCAGTCTTTCATAGTCCTCAATCCTTTACTCGGCAAAGATAACCACAAAAACAATACGGACAAAGGAAACATTAAGAAACAATCCGCCTGATAAAAAATCTTTGCACGCGAAATGTTAAATTTGAAATTCACGCGGGGCGGCGTGTTATATTTGCCGGAGTAATTAATAAAAAGACAAATATAGGGAAACGGAACGAATGGATTCACTTGTCGTAGTCGCTATCATAGCGTTTTTCATTTATCTCACGCCGCTCGTGTTCATCCTTGCCGACCTGTGGAGCGGCATACGGAAAGCGCGCCTGCGCGGCGAAGAGATAACGTCGTATAAGACGCGGCGGACGGTGTATAAGATAAACAAGTATTACAACTGTCTGCTCGCGCTCTCCGTGCTTGACGCTTTGCAGATAGCGACTCTTTGGTACGTCGATACCTATCACGGCGCGCACGCGATACTCTTCCCGTTCGTTACGCTTCTCGGCGCGGTCGGGATAGGTATCATAGAGGTGAAGAGCATACTCGAGCCCGCGACGGCGAAAGAGGAGAAAGAGACGGGCGAGTTGTTGGAGCAGATAGAGCATATCCTCGCCGACGTGCGCGAGCCCGCAAAGGTTATTGCCGACCTGCTGACCGCAATTTACGGAAAGAAAGGGAAGAACAAATGACGGCGAGCGGCTGTTGCATAGAGAAGATAAAGGAGTTCGAGGGCTTGCGCCTGACCGCATACAACGACGGCGGCGGCGTCCGGACTATCGGTTACGGGCATACGAGCGGCGTGAAAGCCGGGCAGACGATAACCAAAGAACAGGCGAATAGCTTTCTCGCCGCCGACGTTGCGTCGTGCGAAGAGTTTATTAACTCGCTGGAGTTATCTATCAACCAAAATCAATTCGACGCGCTCGTCGACTTTTGCTTCAATCTCGGGCAGGGCACTCTCGCATCCTCTACGTTGTTGAAGAAGATACGCGCCGGGGCGGCGGACGAGGAGATACAGAGCGAGTTCAACCGGTGGGTGTACATCACCTTGCCCGGCGGAAAGAAAGAGAAGGCGGGCGGGCTGATACGCCGCAGGGCGTGGGAAGCCGAAATGTGGATAAAGACTAATAATTAATAATGCAATGGATATAACTAATCTTGGCACGCAGTTGAAGCTCGCGATACGTATACAGTTGGCGGGCTTGGCGATGGACGAAATGGACTTCACGTGCAGGTTCTATACGTACACGGATAAGTATATCGACATCACGAGAGACGAGATGGTTGTCGACAACGGATGTTACATCGCGGTTGTCGACACGCGATGGCTTTCGGAGGGCGAGTTGTGGTTGCGAACGACGGCGGTTGTCCCCGACGAGGACGCGGGCGGCACGCGCACGGAGATAAGCACTATACGCACGGGCATACACTTAAAGAAGTAGGGGGGCGCGTTATGGGATGTATGTCGGTTAGTGTGATACGGCGCGACGCGATGGCGGTCTCCGTCGGGTTGGTGTGCGACGTAAACATCTATCATTACCTTGCGGTGTCGCCCGACGAGGTGCTGTGGATTGCGCCCGGTGCGCCCGTTACGTATGAGGTAACGTGCGACACGAAGTGGCGCGTGGTATGAAAAGGAAGAAGGCTTTTTGTTTAACTTTATAAATTTGGATTATTATGGCTTATGCAAATTGGTTGTATGTTGACCCGCCGGCGGGCAACGGCGACGACAGCGTGGAGGTCTCCTCTACGGCGGAGCACACGGGGCGCGAGGTGCGGACGACAAACTTAACATTCAAGGCGGCGAACTGCGCGGATATTGTCCGGACGGTGAAACAGGCGGGCAAGCCCGAGTACACCGAATGGGATAACACGACGGCGGCGGTTGCCAAGAGCGGCGGGACGGTTACCCTTACGGGTGTGTCGAACTCGTCTGCGTTAACGTTTGCGCTCGGCACGGATAACATCGGTTTGACCCTGCCGGAGAACTACACGGCGAACAGCGAGACGACCGCGAACGGCGCGGCGATAAGCGGCGACCCGGGCGCGGACGCGGAGTACGCTTTCAGTGTTCAGCTCTCCGTTCCGGCGAATGCGACTATTGACGACCTCACGGCGCAGGTTACAGTAACCGACGCGGCGGGGAACATGCAGATGATTACAATCACCCTTGCGGCGGGCGACCCGTATCTCGAATTGCCCGAGTATGAGAGTGAGGACGACGTAATCAACCTCGACTACACCGGAGCGGTTGTCAGCATAGCTGTCAAGAGCAACACCGAGTGGACGGTAGAGTAATGTTGTTGTAGGTATGTTTATGCTTCGTACGAGTATAGGTTTCGGGACGCTTGAGCATAAGGTTTTGGGGGGTCAAAACCACGTGTTCTTGCAGGGCTTGAGCTTATGTTCGTGCGGGGCGTGAGCATATGTTCGTGTAAAGAGTTGCGGATATGACGAAAGAGTTTACCTTTTCCGACGGCGGGCGGCTCTATGTTGCATACGAGGGCACGGCGGGGACGACGACGGCGTATATCTCTGCCGACGAGAACCTGAGCGACGCGGAGCGGACGTTGGATATCTCGTTTGTGCCTGACGGCGGGGACGGCGTGGTGTTGCATATCGTGCAGAGTGCGCGGAGTGCGGCGGTGCGTATTACGTCGGAGAATATAGCGCGTGTTGACGGCGACGGCGGTGTGCGGAAGATTAGTAATGATTAAATTGATTTGATATGCTTACAAACGAACAAGAGGCGGCATTGATAGCAATGCTTGCCGCATATAAAGAGGGGAAGAAGATTAGCGACTTGGACGACATTAGCGGGGATGCCGACCCGACGGTGTTGGTTATTGAGGTTGAAGAGAACGGCGTGAGCAAGAAAACAACGTTAGGCACGGCAGTCCCGATTGACGTGTTGGAAGCTAATTACGCTTACGGCGTGGAGAAAGACCAAACCGACTCCTCTACGGCGTGGACGCGCGTGGGCAATATGGAGTTGCACCGCACGCTTCCCGTGCAGAGCGCGATGTACGGGTGCTTGCTCGACGACGACGGCAACGAGGTGGAGAAGTTGCCCGCCGACACGTGGGAAGAAAGCGTGCGCGACGGCAGTGCCGGGCAGGTGATGGTGTGCATACCGGAGCATTACGTGAAGTTCACCACCGACGGGGACGTGTACCGTGTGATGATGTCGCTGTATGCTTTGCCGGGTTATACGAGAGTGCCGAAGATGTACGTCAGTGCATACCAGGCAGCGCTCGATAGGGACAATCTCAAACTTGCGAGTGTGCGTAATTTTGACGCGCAGTATCGCGGCGGAGCGAATAAGGACGAGTACGACGACGGGGAGTACAACACACAGCTCGGCAGACCCGCTACGGTTATATCACTTACTAACTTCCGCAAGTATGCACGCGCACGCAACGGCGAGGCGACGACGGAGTGGAATTGTATGACCTATCTTGCGCAACGCACGGTGTATTGGTTATATATTGTGGAGTATGCGAACGGCAATTGCCAGCTTGATTACAATGCGGAGTTGACGGAGGATGGTTATCATCAGGGCGGCTTGGGTGCAGGTGTAACGACGTGGAGCGGCACAGCGTGGCAGAACCTCTTTGACGGCTCGAATTATTATCCATTTCTGCCGTGCGGTTGTACGGACGCGCTCGGCAGCGGCACGGGAACGGTGAATTACACCCTTATTGATGCCGACGGCGCGGAGAAGTCGTTTGACGTGCCGCGTTATAGGGGCATTGAGAACCCGTTCGGGCATATATGGCAGTGGACGGACGGCGTGCATTTCCATATGACGGCGGACACCACCGACGAGGACGGCAATGTTACGCAGGGGTTGAGCGAGGCGTATGCGACCGACGACCCGGCGGCGTTCCAAGACAGCAATTATGACGGATATGATTACATTGGCGACGTGCCGCACGATAGCGATTATATGCAGACTATCATAGGCGGCGCACGCGGCGATATACTTCCGTCGTCTACCGGTGGCGGCTCGACGACCTACTGGGGCGACTATTGGTACACGTCTCATCCGAGCAGTGGCGAGGCGTTGCATGGCCTTCTCTTCGGCGGTTGCGCGTATGCTGGCGGTGAGGCGGGGTTCGGTTGTGCGCACGCGTACCACGCTCCCTCGTTCACGTCCGCGTACATCGGCTCTCGTCTTTGCTTCCATCCCGCGCAGTCCGAAAGCACGGGCGCGAACGCGGAGGCGGCCGAGTGAGCAGTGTATAAATAGAATATGTATAACGATTAGCAACTATTAAGTTATGGACGAAGAGTTAGAGTTTACGGAGCAACCGCAGGACGACGGGGGGTTGGCGTTCCTCAATATTCCGCGAAACAAAGAGAACAAGTCGTACACGTGCAAGCAAGCCTCGCAGACGGATTTACTGAACACGACGTTTTGGGTTCTCGACTTCACGCTTGTCAAGACGCGGTTCAGCAAGGACGGCGATGCGCCCCGTGCGTTAATGCTTGTCAAGAAAGCGGACGGCGAGTTGGTGAAGGTGTTCACGGGCAGTCAGGACATTATCTATATCTTGCAGGAGATAGAGAAACGCGATGCTTTTCCCCGCCGTGTTACGCTTAAAGGCAACGGCACGCGGTTCTGGTTCATCTAATTCTTCTATACGTGATATGAAAAGGAACAAGGTTGTCGTTCCGAGCGGTAACGCGAATGATGGCGGTAAAGCGGGGTTCGGTTATGCGAACGCGAACAACGCTCCCTCGAACACGAACACGAACATCGGCTCTCGTCTATACTTCCTAAGAAAGAATAACAACGGGACGGCGACCGCACCTCTTGGTGAAAAATCTCGAATTCCCACACGAGTGCCGGTAGGTGCATAACCGACGGCTCTCATAAAAGGAAGCAAAGCGGTGAAAAGGATAAACGGACTATTTGAAAGAGTGATAGCGATGGAGAACCTCCTGCTTGCGGACGCGAAGGCGTGCAAAGGGAAGAGGCGCTCGCGCGGCGTGCAGAGACATCTTGCGCACCGTGAGGCAGACCTTTTGCAGTTGCAAGAAACGTTGCGGTCGGGGCAATACAAGGTTTCCCCGTATCATACCTTTACCCTTACCGATAAAGGCAAGGAGCGCGTTATATCCTGTTTGCCGCACTATCCCGACCATATCGTACAACACGCTATTGTAAACATCCTCGCGCCTATTTGGCAAAAGACATTCCCGCACAACACCTACGCCTGTATTAAAGGCAGGGGTATCACGGCGTGTGCGGAGAGGGTGAAGAAAGACCTTCGCCACTTTACGGACGCGCCGAAGCTCTATTGCCTTAAAATCGACGTTGTGAAGTTTTATCCGAGCGTCAATCACGATGTATTGAAAGCTATCATACGGCGGAAGATAAAAGACGTGCGTCTGTTGCGGCTGATAGATACTGTTATCGACAGTGCGGACGGCTTGCCGATAGGGAATTACCTCTCGCAGTTCCTTGCCAATCTTTACTTATGTTACTTCTTGCACTTTGTGAACGAGGAGTTGCCGGTGATGTTACGCGCCGACATACGGGCGGCGGCATACGCCGACGACATCGTCTTTCTTTGCCCCGACAAGCGCGTTTTACACGCGGCGCGGGCAATTATAGGGGAGTACTTGGAAACGCGCTTAAAACTCAAAATAAAGGGTAATTGGGCGGTCTTTCCTTTGGCGGTTAATCGTTACGACAAGCACGGCAGGGGTATTGATTACGTCGGGTTCGTCTTTTACCGGGAGCAGACGTGCGTGCGCAAGTGTATCAAGACGGCGTTCCGCAAGCAGGTGAACGCGCTCGGGAAATGCAGTTATAAATCATTCATCACGGCGGTTGCCCCGCGTTTGGGGTGGTTCATACATTCCGACTCGCGGCACGCGCTTTACACAATCATTAATAACAACAATTCATTTAATCATTATGCAAGCATATTACGACAAAGAACCTTCAAGGTTGCAAGCTGACAAGAACGGGCGTTACCGTTATCGTTACGACATAGAGAAGAGCGAGCGTCAAGGCGACGAGACGGCGGAGCAGACGGAGCAGTGGGGGTGCAAGGAAGTGATTGTCTTTGCCCCGTTGTCGGCAAACAAGATTTTGCAAGCGGTGTTGGTATCCGAATACGATACCGACCGCGAGCAGAAGCTCGTCAACGACTACAACGCGGCAATGCTCGGGCTGTTAGATACCGATGAGGCGGCGCAGAAGATAGAGGCGTATAAAGAGTTCTTGGCACGCCGGGCAACGCTCAAAGCCGATGTCGATGCGGTGTGCAAGGAGAATAACATCAAGAACGGATAACGACAGAGTTTGTTTGATTAATTTGATGCAATGAATGTTTTCGTATTAATCTTTTCCCTTGCTTCGCCGGGAGGCGCGGCAAGGTTTTAACCGAACACAAAGACTGAATGCAACCGGCGGATAAACATACCGATAACGAGACCGAACGCAACCGCGGGAGCGAGGCGCTCCTGGCGGACATCCTTACCGACCGCCCGAAGCGGTTCACATCGGGGCAGTGGAGCTTCTTCATCTATCCCCCGACGCTCGGCAAGACCTTTATCCTCCGGCGCGTCATAGAGCAGCTCGGCGTGAACCGCGCCCTGCTCGAACGCCGGCCGTTCGGAGAGGCGTTGCGCCTGGCAAAGACCAACCGCGAGGGGTGCGCCCTGCTGATTGCATATAACACGCTCCGGGTCAAGGACGACATCCTTGACCCGCAGACCGTGAACGCGCGGCGTGAACAGCTATCCGCAACGCTCGACGACGAGGACATCGCCGCGTTGCTGATAACCTGCCTGACCTCCGACCATACCGGCGCAATGGCGGCATACCTCAAGATGGATAAGGAGGCGGAGCGGATGAAGCAAGTAACCGCCGCGAAAGAGAAAAGCAACACGTATACGTTCGGGGGCGTATCCGTATACGGCGGGCTGATTGACGCGGCGTGCGAGCGGTACGGCTGGACGTATGATTACGTCCTCTGGGGTATCAGTTACACTAACCTGCAATTAATGTTGAAAGACAGTATAAAGTCGGTTTACCTGACCGAAAAGGAGGCGAAGCGTTGCCGCGTGCCGCAACACGGCGTGATTGACGGCAACAACCTGCAACTCATTATGAGTCTCGGACGGGCGAACAGTTGGAACAAGAAAGGAGTGAAGAGATAACGTTATGGCAACACTGAAGATGGATATCACCGCCGACAACGCCAATGCGTTGCGGGCGTTTAACGGCACGGCGCAGGGCGTGCGCGACATGCAACGGCAGATAGAGCAGAGCGGCGGGAGTATAGAGGACGTGTTCAAACGCTTGGAAGCGGCGGCGGGCGGCATCGTCGGCGCGTTCACCGTGAAGGAGTTCGTAAGCAAGGTGGCGGAGGTGCGCGGCGAGTTCCAGAAGCTCGAGGTGGCGTTCAAGACGATGCTCGGGAGCGAGCAGAAGGCGAACGCACTGATGGCGCAGATAACCAAGACGGCGGCGACAACGCCGTTCGACCTGCAAGGCGTGGCGAATGCCGCCAAGCAACTCCTCGCCTACGGCACGGCGGCGGAGGACGTGAACGAGACCATCACGCGGCTCGGCGATATAGCGTCGGGGCTGTCGGTCGACTTGGGCAGTATGGTCGACATCTACGGCAAGGTGCAGTCGGTGGGGAAGATGACCTCGCGGACGCTCCTGCAACTCCAACAAATCGGCGTGCCGATAACGGACGAGCTGGCGAAGCAGTTCGGCGTGGTGAAGACGGAGGTATCGTCGCTCGTTACGTCGGGCAAGGTTACGGCGGACGAGTTCAACAAGGCGATAAAGAGCATGAGCGACGAGGGCAGTATGTTCGGCGGGCTGATGGAAGCGCAATCGAAAACCATCGCCGGGCAATTAAGCAACCTCGGCGATGCCGTCGACGATATGTTCAACCGGATAGGGCAACAGACGCAGGGCGTCATCTCGGAGGCGTTGACCGACGTGACGAAGCTTGTGGAGAATTACGAGCAGGTGGGGCGCGTGCTCCTCTCGCTGGTTGCGACCTACGGGACGTATAAGGTTGCGGTGATGGCAGTCTCGGCGGCGTACACGGCTCAGGCGTCGGGCGCGGCGGCTCTCACTACGGCGGAGAAGCTACATTATGTCTGGTTGTGCCTCACGCAAAAGGCGCAGGCATTGCTGAACAAGACGATGCTCGCCAACCCGTATGTCCTTGCCGCGACGGCACTTGCGGCGGTGGCGGCGGCGTTAATCACCTTAAACAATGCTCAAACGGCGCAACAACGGGCGCAAGAGAAAGCTAACAAGGCGTGGGATGATTACACGAAGAAGATTGACGAACACCGCAAAAAGATTAATTCGCTAATCAGTACCGTACAAGACCAAAGCGCGAGCCAACTCGAACAGGCAAAGGCATACGACGAGCTGTCCGAAACCGCCCCGTCATTGACCGACGCTTATAATCAGCAACAACTTGCGGCGGCAGACCTCACCGCCGTAACGAAAAAGCTGAACGATACTCTCGACCAAGAGCAATACGACGAGTTGACCGCAAAAGTCAAGGCGGCGAAAGAAGCATACGACAGCCTTGTGCAGAAGTACGGCACGCAGCCGGTGTATAGCGACACGCGGCAAGAAGTGGCGGACGCACTTGCGAACTACAACGCGCTTCTCGCCAAGTTGCGCGAATACGACAAGTTACGGCAACAGATAGCGGAGAACAACAAGCCGATAGAGGTTAAGATAGAGGAGGCGAAAGATAATGCGGCAACGTGTCAAGCGATACTCGGCTTTTATAAAGACGCGCACGACGCGGCGGAGAAGCTGCAGGACGCAAACGACAAGATAAGCCTTGACGACGCGGCGCAAGGCTTGGACGACTTCATCACGCGAGCGCAGACCGACCTCGCGGGCTTACGTAAGGAGATAGAGGAGAACCCGATGGATATGCGCTTACAGTTGGAGGCGGGCGAGAAGCAGAGGTGCTTGGATTATCTCGTTCAGATGAAGTCCGACTTCGCCGAGCGCGGGCTAACCACCATCCCGCTCGTATTTGATATCGATTATAATTCGGCAAGGGAAGCGGCGGACAAGGCTAAGAACGTTGTTGACAATCTCAACAACAGCCAAACGCAGGGCAAGACATACAAAGAGGCATACGCGGAGGCGAAAAAGGCGTGGACTGATGCACAAGCCGCACTCCGAGCCGCAACGGGCGGCTCGGAAGCGGATTATAAGAAAGCCGCAGAGAACCTTGACGAAGCCGCGAAAGCCTTTAAGGCGCTCGGCGGCGACACGACGGGCAAGAAAGGCAAGACGGCGGACAAACTCGCGAAAGAGACGGAGGAGTATCGGCAAGCGGTCGCCGACGCGGAGAAAGAACGCATACGCGCGGCGGAAAACGCGGAGTATGCAACGCGGCAGGCGGAGATTGACGCGATGAAAGACGGCAACGCCAAGACAACAGCGCAGATACAACTCAACTTCGAACAGCAAAAGACGGAGCTCGACCGCGGGTATGCCGACCTTATAAACGAGAAGATAGAGCAAGCCCGCAAGCTCTGGCAAGCCAACCCGAAAACGAAAGACAAGGCATTCAACCCCTCCGCCGTCGACACGAGCTACACCGAGCAGGAGACGGCGCAATACGAGGCGCAGATGAAAGCCATCGAGGCGCAAAGGGATAAATCGCTCGAAGAGCAACAGCGGGCAGAGTTGCAATATATGCTCGACTATCTGAAAGAGTATGGAAGTTTCCAACAGCAGAAGCTCGCCATTGCGCAAGAGTACGACCGTAAGATTGCCGAGGCGGATAACGAGTGGGCGAAGAAGAGCCTCGGAAAGGAGAAACAGGGGGCGCTAAATCAGTTGGACATGGCGGCAGTGAAAGCGGACATCGACTGGACATCGGTGTTTACCAACTTCGGCGGCTTGCTCGGAACGGTGGTGGAAGAGCAATTGCAAAGATTGAAAGATTACCGGGATACGGATGAGTTTGCAAGTTTAGACGCCACCGACAAGCAGACCTTGATTGACGCAATCAACAACCTTGAGAAGCGTTTGCAGCCGGGCAAGCTCGACTTCAAGCAGTTGGGTAAGGACATAGAAGCATACCGGCAGGCGGAGCTTGCATATCAGACGGCGATAGAGGACGAAGAAAAAGCATTGATAAATCTGCAAAAGGCGCAGGAGGATTATACTAATGCGGTGAAGAACGGCAACGCGAGCGAGATCGCCGCTACACAAGCACGCCTTGACGGGGCGCAGGCGGATGCTGATATCGCGGCAGAGAATGTCGCGTCCGCGGAGAGCACACGCAATGAGATGCGAACCACGATGACTAATACCGCCAAAGAATTGAAGGATAATATGGACGGCATCGTTGAAGATTTGCGCGGGCTTGCGAGCGGGAGCTTGGGAACCGCATTTACATCCATAATCAATCTGCTTGGCAAAATATCTCCGACTTTGAAAGATAAACTCGACGACCTGAAAGCCATACCCATTATCGGGTGGATAATGGATATACTCGATATATTTAAGGACGGGCTCTCTTCTGTAATCGGTCCTTTGATTGATGAAATGTTCTCCGCCATTAGCGAGATACTCAGCGATGTATTATCCGGCGATGTGTTGGTAACAATAGGCAAGAGTCTTGCCGGTGGTTTGGGGAATATATTCGATACATTGACGTTCGGGCTGTTTGGCGGCAAGGAGAGCGACCCGACGTTAGAGAAAGACTTGGAAAGGCTGACCGCGAGCAACGAGGCGCTTAAGAACAGCGTGGATGTTCTGGCGGACAAGATGAGCGATACGACTACGTCGCTAACGTCTGCCTCGGATGTTTATGCGACGCAGGTGAAAGACCTGACCGCCGCGCAAGCGCAAACGAAAGAAGAGATGACGCGCACGGTGCAGGCGTGGTATGACGCGGGGTGGTTTCATAAGGATAAGCCGTCGTCGGAGAGCAAGATAGCATCCGAGCTCGGGTTAACCAGCGTGGCCGCCAATATTCCGGCTCTTTTTCAAGAGAACCAATACATCAAGCAGATAAACGATTATCTCTCGGAGAAATACGACAAAACTATCAGTAGCATCAGCGACCTTTGGAACCTGTCGAGCGAGGAGATGTACAACTTGAGTATCGACTTGCCGACGATTTGGGCAAAGATATTGAAAGGCTCGTCGGAAGGTTATAAGGACGCTTCGGAGTATTTGGAGGAGTATATTGAATACTGGCAGGAGTTTGAAGAGATAGAGGAGGCATACAAAGAGAAGCTGACCGCCACCACGTTCGACGACCTTGTCTCCGATTTTCAGTCTGCACTTATGGATATGGAGCATTCCGCCGAGGACTTCGGCGACGACGTGGAGGATATCCTCAAGAATGCGATTGTGTCGTCGATGATGTCGTCGCTGTTCGCTGATAAGTTGCAGGAATGGTACGACGACTTGGCAACATATATGGAGAACGACAGCGGCTTGACGAAAACGGAGTCGGACTCGCTCCGGCAGAGATACCAAGAGATAGCTGACGAGGCAATGGAGGCGCGGGATTACCTCTACGATATACTCGGATATACGGATACGTCCGACCAAACGGCGACGAGTGCCTCGCGGGCGACCATATCGGAGGATACGGCGGAGGAGATAAGCGGGCGGATGACGGCGTTGCAGGAGAGCAACCAGGCGATAGTGAACAACACGGTGATTATTGCCGATATGCTCTCGTCGCTGTCCGCGGTGAACAATACGAACGCCGGCGTGTTCTCCGATATCCGCACGCTCGCCATATCCTCCAATTCATACCTTGAAGATATCGCGCGGTATGCGAAACTGTCGTACAACGAGGTATCAGCCCGGCTTGGAAACATACAGACCACATTAGAAAACAAGTTATAATGCCCAAAGGAGAGTTATACATAAAGACGCGGGACGACGGCACGGCATACGATGCATACGAGACGTGGGGCGTGTCGTTGGAGCAGACGGGGTTGTCGGCACTGATGACGCCGCCGCCGTTGAAAGACGTGATTGAGAGCAAATACCGTTCGCTTGCGGGCAAACGGGTTATTGCCGACGCGCCGTTATACGACGAGCGGGACATCACGCTCCCGTTGCATATCACGGCGAAAGACGCGGACGAGTTCTTCGCGCGTTATACGGCGTTCTGCACGGATGTGTTGGCAAAGGGGCGGTTCACGCTTTGGGTGAGGTACCAGCCCGATATAGTATACCGGGTGTTATACGTGTCGTGCAGTCAGTTCTCGGAGTTTGTAACGTCGTATGCGTCGTTCAGCTTGAAGCTTAACGAGCCCGACCCGGCGAACCGCGACCCGGAGACGGATACATCCGTGGATAACGAATACGACGATACGGAGGGATACGTATGAAGCTGATTATATACAGGGGTGAGGACGCGCTGGTAACCCTGCCCGCGATGCCGGTGAACGCCAAGGGCAAGTACACGCTCGGGAGCGATGATTACATCACGTTGCCGTTCTCGTTGAAGAAGCCCGTGATATTCACCACGGGCGACTATGTTGACTTGTCAGAGTTCGATTGCGGGCGGTTCGCGAAGAAGTACGTTGTGGTGGAGACGCCGAAGCCGACGTATAACACGTCGACGGGCGCGTATGATTACGAGCTCCGCCTCGATGCGTATTATATGGCTTGGCAGACGAAGATATTCAAGTATCTTCCCGCGAGCGGCTCGGCGGAAGCCTCGTGGAGCCTGACCGACACGCTGAACAACCAGATGGCGGTGTTCCTGCGCAACTTGCGGGAGCTCGGATATACGTATAACGGGACGGCGTTCGCTTGCGAGATAAGCCTCGACGAGGACAAGGCGCAGGTGATGACGTATGAGAACACGAACCTCATCGACGCGCTGACCGATATGGCGGATACGTGGGATTGCGACTGGTGGGTGACGGATAACATCATCCACTTCGGGCGTTGCGAGGGGAACGACGCGCAATTAACCTATGATATAGAGATTGGCAAGCAATGCTCTTCGATGGAGCGGTCGGACTCCTCCGGCACGTTCGCCAACCGTATCTATGCGTTCGGCTCGGACCGGAACATTCCCCTTAACTACCGCAAGAGCCTTATCTTCACCGCGACCGCCGCCAACGGGGGCATTATACAAGACGCTCTGCGCCCGTTGAAAGACACATACTTCAACTCGGATGATTATATTGATGAGGATCCGACGTCGGGTCTTGCGTTCTCATGGGGGCTGAACAAGACCCTTGTGTTAGAGGCGCAAGCGGGATATGAGCAGACTTTTACCGCCGAGTATACCTTGTCGGACGTACCGTTCGGCGAATATGTGTTCTATCCCAACGGTGCATATATATCCGTCGCACAGATAGCCGGGCGGTATTATTTTATGATGGGCGTACAGATTACGTATGAGCTTTATGTCGGCGACTCTTTGGTTACGTCCTATAAGATAGACAAGACCGGCTGGTACTTGAACCCGTTGTCTACGGCGTCGACGAGGTTTGATTTGAAGTTGGACGAGAATGAATTTGTCGTTACGGCGGAGACGGCTGATGTGCGTCTTGCCGTGTCCGTTACGGTAACGAACGCTACCAGTATGCAGTTGACAACGGTGCTTGTCAATTGCGCGTTGGATAACATCCCTTATATCGCGCCCGTCGTGCAATATCACTCCATCCGTGCCGTGCTGACGTTCCTCTCCGGCGTATTGGCGGATTCCGGGCAGATAACGGCGACGCTGAATGCGGCGCGGGACTACGAACACGAGAACATCATCACCATGCCGGACGGCGTTATGCCGGCGGTCGGCGATACGTTCACGATTGACAACATCATCTCTTCGCAGGTGCCGTCGTCGTATTATACTACCGACGGCGACGAGGTGTTGGCGAACGGCATCGTGGCGGATGTGTTGCGTCTGCCCAAGGACGTGCCGTATATCGACGCATACCGGTATCTTGACGGCGGGCGCGTGTATATCGGCGAGGAGGGTTACGATGATGAAGCGGCGGAGGAGATGCCGGCGGAGGAGGTGGTGGAACAGGTTGTAACTACGTCGGACATATACCCGCAGTCGACGGCGGTGGTGAAGTCGGTTACGTATGAGGACGTGGCGGTGTATGATGATGACGGCAATGCGACGGGCGAATACGAGCGGCGGTATCGTATCGCGGCGGCGAATGAGGACGGGAGCGACCTTGTCTTCGATACCAAGTACCTTATTCCCGATGTTGACTTCGGCATCGTGTTCTCCTCCGGTATGCTCAACGGTATGGACTTCGAGGTTACGTTCAACCCGCTCGGCAAGGCTTCAACCGATGCGGACTATCAGTTGTTCGAGATTGTCATTAACGAGAACTACGGGCGTGCATTGCCCGACACGATACTCTACCCGCAGGAGGGCGACACGTTCACGATATACGGTTGGGATGTCGACAGCGCGTATGAGGACGACTTGATAGCTCGGGCGGAGCAGGCGTTATACGAGTATGCGGTGGCGTATATGAAGAAAGCGGTTGTCGACGACGGGGTGTACACCGTGAAGCTTTATCCGCACTGGGTGTATAAGGACATCACAAACCGCACGTTCGACGTGGGGCAGAAGATTAACCTGATTAACGGCGCGCTGTTCGCCAAAGGGCGCAAGAGCCGCGTTATAGGGTTCGAGATGAGCCTCGACAAACCCTATGATATCCCCGAATACTCCATTGGCGAGAGCACGGCATATTCGCGTCTCGGTGCGTTGGAGAACCAAATGGATACCATCATCTACCGGGGGACTTCGTACCGCGGAACGGTATCCGCCGGCGGTGACGGCACGGGCGGCGTGTCGGTTTACCTGATAACGACGAACGACACCACTGCGCCGAGCAACTCCAATGCATACTCCGCACTGCGCGCACAAGCAACGTTCCTGCGCAAAGACCAAGCCGACGGCACTGATTACCTGCTCGGGCTGAACGGCGGCGCAACGTTCGGCGTGTACGTCAAGAACGGCTCCGGCGCGGCAATCGACAGCGACGGCAACGCGGAGCTGAACAGCCTCACCGTCCGCAACGACGCAACAATAAACGGCGAAGCCGACATACTCGGCGCGTTGCGCGTATACGGGGAGTCGTATATCAAGAGTTTGTCCGTTCAGAGCCTGACCGTTACGGGCGTGGCGACGTTCTTCCGTTTGGTTGTCGACGAGGTGCGCAGCGCGGGCGGCTCGCTCATACTCACCCCCGCCGACGGGTTCACGACGGCGATGGTTACGTCGGAGACGGACGACGAGGGCAACATCTTGACCTATACGCTTTATTGGTATGCGAAGAACGATTATCAAACAATAGACAACAAATGGATGGCGGGCGACCAGGCGTTGTGCCAATCGTTCAACGTAAAGGAGGGCTTGAGCGAGAATGTATCGAACAAACTGTGGTGGGCGCGCGTCAAGGCGGCGGGCACGGAAACCGTCAACGACACGGACTTCAACTACGTCACGTTGGACTGGACCGACCGTTATACGGACGGCATCGGCGTGCCGGAGTACGGCGACGAGGTGGTTATGCTCGGCTCAACAGCCACGCTCGCCGACGGGACAACCGACACGCAACGGCAGTCGGCAACATATATCGCGGCGTATAACAGCCTCGACACGGAGCTGACCGCGCCTCTGCTCGCCTTTTACCAGGGGATAAACGATTACGATTTATCCCCGCACCGCAAGAGTTACTTCGACGCGAAAACTTCCCGAATAATTGCCGACCGCGTAGAGATAACCTCAACCGACAGCGACGGCAATACGTCGACCGCTGCCGTCGGGCGCGAGTGCGGCGAGTGGGATGACGGCACGGCATACATCTATGGCGACAAGGTTGAATACAACGGCGCGGTATATCAATGCACCGAAACAAGCGGCGCGGACGCGGGCGACGTGCCGGGAGCGTCCGCCGCTTGGGCGTATCTGTATACAACCGCGGGCAAAGACGGAGCAGACGGCAAAGACGGTGCGGACGCGGAATATTATCGTATCGATACCGACAGCGAGAACATCATATACGACCCCGATACGAATACATATGCGCCCGGGACGATAACGTTCACCGCGGTACACGTTACGGGAGGCACGACGGAGAACCCCGTCTGCCTCTTGCGAGTAGCGCAATATTATACGGACGGGACTAATGTAAGTTTCTCCCATTTCAACGTAACAAAAGCGACGCTCGACCTTTCTTCGGGGTCAAAGGTAATCAGTTACGTAACCGTGCTGATGTACGCTTATGACGCCGGTCAGGGCGACCTGCTCGCAACGCGCACGATGTACGCTACACGGAACGGGACAAACGGCGAGGACGGTGCGGACGGAGCGGACGCAATAACATTGCTTATAACCCCGCAGAATTGGCTTCTAAGCACCGATAACAACGGCAACGTACAATTTACCGCAGGGAGCGTTTATTCGCAAATACAATACATTAAGGGCGGCGCAACGGGCAACGTATCCACAAGCAACCTCACCGTCACCGCCGCAAGCGGTTGCACCGCGTCGGTCGGTATGGCTTTGGGTATCCCCGCGATAATCTTGCAATCCGTCAACAGCACCACGGTTTACGTGGCGGAGGACGGCACGGTCGCCGATACCGAACAGGACGGATACACCGCACGCACGGTATCCGTCGGGAGCGGGTATGTGGATTTCACGGCGGCGATTGACGGCGTAACTTATTCGGGGCGCATACTCTTCTCCGTCTCCGTATCCGAGCTGTGGTATAAGACGCTGTACACCAACGAGGCGTTCACCCAGACCTATAACAAGATTTACGGCGAGGGAGGCACGGTCGCTTCGCTCGAAAGCGAGATAAGCCAGACGGCGCAGGAGATACGCCTGAACGTATTCGCATATGAGAACAAACTCACCGGCACGGCGTTCGACAGCCTCTCGCGTCTGTCGTTTTACAACACCGTTACGCTCGACGACGAGGCGGACGCGGCAGAAGCTTACGTCAATGCAATCATCGTCGAGAACGCATACAAGAGCGCATACAACGCCTTGCGGTTGTTCAAGAGCGCGACCGGCGTAACGGCGGGCGGCGTGAAGTGGAGCGCCGTGCCGGTGATGAACACCAACTATTACACGCTGTCGTTCCTCGCACGGACGACCGACACGAGCCTCTTCACATCAGGCGCTTGTTATCTCGGAGTATCCATCCGCCTCACTACCGACGGGACGGACGCCGCCTACAGCGATGAGGTAACATCCATTTCTCTCTCGCCGCGCTATTCCGATTCCGGCACGCAGTTCAACCTCTCCGACGAGTGGCGGCAGTATCAGGTTACGCTAAAGGACTTCCCCGACGAGTATTTATACGCCGAGATATGGATGTACGTCTACACCGCCGGCACGGTCGACATCGCGCAGGTGATGTTCCAACGCGGAGATTACACGGCTTGGTCGCCCGCCGCCGACGATACGACGGAGAAGAGACTCCTCGCAACAGGCATCGATATTGAGAACAAGAATATCGTCGCCACGGCGGATAACTTCCTCATACAATCCAACGCCGGCACGCAAATGGCGCTCTTCACCGAAGACTCCGCCGGGCACGTCATCCTCAACGTCGGGAACAAGGACGGCTTGCTCTTTGTCAGCAAACTCTTTGCCTTCTCCGCCGGCAACCTGCTCGCCTCGATAAATGAATTCGACAACGGCGCGTACATACAATATTATGCAAGCGGCAACAAACGAATGGAGCTCAACGACGGGCAAATAATCTATTACAACGAC
Organism: Prevotella sp.; assembly: GCA_021204565.1. GTDB lineage: Bacteria > Bacteroidota > Bacteroidia > Bacteroidales > Bacteroidaceae > Prevotella. Next base: position 19,150 of record JAJPZE010000141.1, read on the forward strand.
GACGAAACAAACTCTCTGAAGTGGATACTCGGAGAGGACGGCACTATATTGAACACCGGATTCGTCTGGACGAAGTACAATCTTGCATACGCAACCGCCCTGTCCGCCCTCGAAGTATACGCCATACTCGACGGCGATACATATTATCAATGTCTTGTCTCCGGCGACCTTTATGCAGGCTACAACCGCATCCTCATCAAGGCGGACGGCGCTTTCAACACCGCAATCGCACCGGATGCGGCAGCAAGCGAATACGGCGTTGCACCCGACGGATATTATACCCCCGCCGGCGTGTACGCCACGCGCGTGCGCTACCCGGGGGAAACGGTATATCACGACTCGCGCCAACTATATCAGGTCGCTAACGGCATAATGAGCTACACCGGCGGCTTCGCTTGGACAACACCGCTGTCAGATGTGCTCGGATAACTGCGGACGGAGAATAAAACGGCTCGCTAAGGCGCATATAGGGGCGGTTGCTTGTCTAAGTCCCAAGTGGTTCAAGTATTGTGCAAATATTTGTACGGTTATTATTCTCCCCCCTCAAATATCTTCGGGATACGCATCACCGCCGCCTGTTTGTTCTTGTCAAGCACCTTGGCGTATATCTGCGTCGTGGCGAGGTTGCGATGACCTAACAGCTTGCTCACCGTGTAGATGTCTGTCCCCAAGTCCAACATCATCACCGCAAATGTGTGCCGACCGCAATGAAAAGATACCTTCTTCTCAATCCCCGCCGCACGCACCCACAACTTCAAATAATAATTCGCAAGGGCTACGTCGGATATTGACGGGAACACTAACGCCGTGCCGGCTGCATATCCTCCCAGCAATGCCGCCGCCTGAGGCGTAATGTCTAAATACTCCAAACCGCCCGTCTTCTTCTGCTTGAACACCAACCGCGTGTACTCACCGTGTCTCTGCACTTCGCTCCAAGTCAATGCCCTTATATCCGACCAACGCAAACCCGTCAAACAAGAGAAGAGAAACATACGCCTCACCACATCATTCCGACAAGGCGTCTGTGCAAGCAGACGCACCTCGTCAATGGTAAGGAACGTTCGCGTCGTGTCTCTCCATTTAAAGCCGCTCACGCCTTTCAACGGATCCGTTTGTATTATATTATCCGAGACAGCACGATGTATGCACGCCGTGAAGTGAGAAAATATCAGCCAACGCGAGTTGGATGATAACGCCTGACGGCACAGATACTCTCGAAAACCCTCCACCCACACTCTATCGATTGCCGCAAACATAACGTCCGAACCGCCGGCATACGCACGCAGATAACGTAACGCAAACAGCCACGTGTGATATGTGTTCTGCCGCGAAGCGTGCTCCGCGCACAACACCTCATAATACTTGAAGAAACTCACACCCCCTGCATCAGGCGTATCGAAGCCGAACTTCCCGTTCTGCACCTCAACGAGACGTTTCGCCCGCACAGCCTCCGCCAAACGCATCGTATCGGCATTCTTCCGCTTATCCTCGCGCGTCTTCTCCGGAACAAGGTACAGCCGCAGGTACTCATACGTCCTGCGCCCGTGAACGTAAATATCCAAGTAAAGAGTCGTCAGCCCCGTGCGCGTCTTCCTCTGTCTTAACCGCACCGGCTCGTGTGAAATGGTCATAGTGTCTCGTGTTGATGCAATGAATGATTATAGTGATTGTTCGGCAGTTTGTTGCGCAACAAAACCGCAACAAAGATAACACATAAATCGTACAATCACTATCGGTCAGACGATAACTTTAACCAAATTTATACACCACGAAACCCCCACTTATCACTTATTTCCCCTCCGTAATCCCCTCGTTATTAACGCATTACTCCTCTCCGCCCCATAAGCCGTTACTATAACCTTTCATAACAGAACGATATATAGTTAATATGATGATTATCAGTTGTTTAGGCG
>JAJPZE010000166.1 GCA_021204565.1 Prevotella sp.
CAGTTTACGTATACGGGCGACATTAACGAACCCTCTACCGATATATATTATTTGCCAAGCGGTTACATCTTAGAGCCGGGATACTTATACTTTATTGACCAAACGCCTTACGTGTTTTATGCCTACGAGGGAGTAGTGGCTCTTTTCAACGGGGAGACGTATAACATAATAAGCATCGGCAGTCCTTTCTGGGGTTTTACGGTTGAAGAAGAAACCGCAAGCGAAAAGATTGCCTTTGCACTCAAATATTCAACTTGGGCAAATGGCGCATCCGTCGCAACAATTACTTTATACAGAGTGAATACTTCGCAGGACACGAATACAAGTGTCGTTACGGGTAATGAATATTGCATTGCGCGAACGAGCGAGAATTACGATGCAGTAGCGGGATATATCGCCAAGTTCGTTAATAATTACGGCGCGAACAAGAACAAACATATACACCCCTTTTTTGCGCGTTACGCCGTCAGGCTGTACGATGACACCCTGTGCAACCTTTCCGTTCCCGTTCTCCTTGTTCCTAATAGTTCATACGCCCCGTTTGTTTATACAAGTATAAGCGATGAGCCATACCCGGTACTATCGCTTTTCGCTTTCGTCGCGGATGTTCTCTTCCGCCTGAGAACCGTAATAGACGAGACTTGGAAAGACATCGTGCAGAGCGTTGACATATTCTTCTCCAAGCCGATTTATCCATATATGCAGGGGAATGAATACGACGAGACGGACGATGACTGCATCGTATTCAAGGACTATTCCGTCTTCAGAGACGACCTGACGGGAATGAATTACGGTTACGGCAATCGTGTAACCGAGAAAGGTACGGTGCTGAATGATGAGTTTGAACAACGGGATTTATTCGAATTGATAAAGCAAGAGGGAGAAGGAATAAATACCGACCTAAGTTCTGCGCCTTATTTCCGTATTACACAAATCTCCCCCAAAACAAACGAGGAGATAGATGAGGAGATACGAAACGTTGCGAACTTTTACCTTGTAAAGAAAATCAGCTTTGACGATTTGGGGCTTTATCCGGACTTGACAGACTTGACATTGGAGCGCGGAGTGCTCTCCTCTTTGGAGGCACGCGAGGCTTTGTCGGAAGACAATGTTGCCTACACGGCATATAGTGAATGCTCTATGTTTTCTTATAACAGCAGGTTGCATATCTTCGGCGGAACGCGGGGATACCCCGCTCCGACCTTGCCCGCTTCGCAAATGCAATATATGAATGCCGGAGGCGGTCCGCTGGTGTTCCTCTTCGCGTTCGTTCTAATACGAACAAACGAGGGCGTTAAAGTTGCAAAAACCGGTTACTCCGAAGATGACTTGGTACTTTATTATAACACCGGTTTTGTCTGGCTGTTTTATCCCGACAACCGTGCGTATAAGATAATCTTATGTTACAACGACGACTCCTATATATCACTCCCCTTGTCCGAACACGAACTCCTGAACGGAGCTTTGTTCTTTCTTCGCACCGATGGGGGAATGACGAGCCAAGAGTTTATAGACAAGTACTCCGTTGAATTATCCGACGAAGAACTGAAAAAGCTCAACAATGCAGACACCGCCGTATCCTTAACAAGCATCTACGTTTCGGAAGTGAACAACCCCTTTGTGTTCCGCAACTCGACGGCGGTAACTGCGGGGAGCGGGCAGATACTCGCGATGTCGTGTGCGGCGCAGGCGATGTCGCAAGGGCAGTTCGGACAATACCCGTTATACGTCTTTACCGACGAGGGCGTGTGGGCGTTAAGCGTAGACAGCACGGGCGTATATGGCACCTCGCAACCGTTCACGCGCGACGTAGTAACCAATGTTGACAGCATAACACAGTTAGACGGGAGCGTGCTGTTCGTAACCAATAGGGGAATAATGGAGATTGCCGGGAGCAGTGTAACGTGCCTTACCGACGACATCGACGGCGACTTCGGCACGTTCAACCCCCTCGACCTGCCTTACTTCGCCGACTTCTGCGCAAAGGCGTTAGGGTACGACGACGAGGCAAAGACCTCCTTCGAGGCGGCAATAAACACGTGGGCGGAGCAGTCGTTCTTCACGTTCATACAAACGGCGCGTATGGTTTACGACTACGTACACCAACGGATTATCGTATATAACACCGACAGCGCGGTGGCTTACGTCTATTCCCTTAAATCAAAGGAATGGTCGCTGATGTTCTCCAAGTTACGCTATACGATTAATTCGTACCCCGACGCGCTCGCGCTGAAAGACACAACCGACCCGGTGTGCGGCGATGTATGCGAAATGGTGGATATGTCGGAATACGCCACTGACGGCACAAACGCGGACGATATGCAACCGACGGTATTCGTTACGCGCCCGTTCAAGCTCGACGCGCCCGACATCTTCAAGACCGTAGACAGCATTGTGCAACGCGGGTACTTCCAACAATCAATAAAGGAGAACCACGTCATCGGCACGGTGTTATACGGCTCGCCCGACCTGTTCAACTGGTTCATCGTGGCGCAGTCGGCAACGACGGAACAAGAGGACGGCACGCTCTCCGCAGGGCATAGGATAGACAAGATTGACGGCAGCCCGTATAAGTACTTCCGTGTGGCGGTGTTCTGCCGTCTCGGCGCGAAAGAGAATATTTGCGGGTGCAGCTTGCTTTACACATTAAGAGACAACAACCAACTACGATAATGCGGCAGTAAAGTAATTGTTTTATTTGTTTTCAACTAATTCTTTTTTCCCCGCCGTTCGCGAGAATAGCGGGGCTTTTATATGGCATTTATTAACGGATAACCCTTTTTCTCCGGGCTTGTCCTTTATCTTTGCCGTCGGTTTACGGCAAAGGAAAGCCCCCGCTTATTCTCGCGAACCGGCGGGGGAGCGCCATAATAAATATGACAGTAAAGTACAAAATGTTCGGCAAAAGTAAATAATTCTCCACTAACCGCCAAACACAGTCTCTTGGCGGTCGGCGGGGCGAACGGAAAAAGGAAAGTATCATATGAGTAAGACAGAGTGGTTTATATTTGCGGCGATAATCGCAATAATGTTGCTTTGTTCCTGTAGCACGAAACGCGCGGCGGTGAGGAACGACACGACCGACAGCACGCGCATAACCGTGCGGACGGAGAGGATGTTTGTGCGTGATACGGTGTATATCACGTTGCCGTTACAGACGGTGAAGCGGACAACTCCCGACAGCACGTCGTTCTTGGAGACGGAGTATGCGCAATCGTTTGCACGTATTGCTCCCGACGGCACGATATATCATTCCTTAAAGACAAAGACGCAACCGTTCGCAGTGGAAATACAACGCCCTGTTGAAAAGACCGACAGTATAGTTGAGCGGAGCAGTAACGCGGTTAAGACGGAGTACGTCAAACGGAGCTTAACGCGGTTTCAACGTATTGAGATTGCCGGCTTTTGGGTGCTTGCCTTCGCGGCGTTAATGGCTGCCGGCGCGTGGATATTTAAGAAAAGCAAACTCGTTTCATAATTTTATTTAGTGGTTTATGTATTAGTTTTATTAGGATTTATGTTTTTGGTTGCCGTTACTTGGGAAGGTGGCGGCAATTTTCTGTATTCAGTTACATCGTTTCGTCCGCCGCGTGCAAACAACAACTTATTGAGTTTCAGGCACTAAACCGACGTATGGATTTACTCTGCAAATAAAAACCGCTGAACGGTTACATTATAGTTACATACCTACCTTTTATCATAAAGCACGTAGTCAATAACACGCCTGTTCGCCTCGTCAATCTTCTTCCTGTTGAAGTTGATATACACCTCCGTTACCCTCGCTCCCGACGTTATCGTATGACCCAAAGCACGGCTGATAACATCGTCGGGAATATCAAGCTCGCACGCAATAGTCGCCCACGTATGGCGCGCCCAGTAGGTAGTCAAGCCGGGAAAACCGAAGTCCTTTAACCGCGCATTAAGGCGCATAGAATAGTTGCGGTAATCCTTAAAGCGGTCGAGGATGTTAAGCAACCGCTCGCTCCCTCTATAACGCTCTATTATCTCCATCGCCTCCGGCTCCACCTTTATCGAATACAACTTGTGCGTCTTTGCACGGCGGTACTCCGCACGCCCCCCGACAAGCTCTTTAAGGCGCAACAGGTCAACAATATTTATCCCGCATAGGTAAAACATAAGAAAGAACACGTCCCGGTATTGCCGTTGGTACGGCTCTATATCCATATTCAAGAACCGCCGTAGCTCCTCTACCGTCAGCGACCGTTTTGCCGTCTCTTCCGGCTTTATTGTAAAACGTCGGAACGGATACACGTTTGTTACCTCGCGGTCAATCGCGTCGTTAAACACCGCACGGATGTTACGCAGGTGGATGTTACGCGCGTTCTTCGCGGGGGACTTTGCCGACAAGAATTGGTCAAACCGCGTAAGCCAGCCCTTGTCTATATCCTCAAAGCGCAACGTACATAACTTATCACGCAGAAACTCCTTTAACCGCGCATATGTTGCCTCGTATAACTCCCGAGTACGCCCCTCGTGCCGGCGAGTGAAGTCGAGGAAGTTATGTTCAAACATACGCTTGTCCGCCTTTGCCGCTTTCCGCTCCGGGTCAAGCTCGTCCAAAACTATCTCCTTTAACTCCGGTGCAGTCAAACGGGCAGACGCACGGTCGGCAGACAACCGCAATAATATCCGGTCAACATCCGCACGGTACTGCTCTATGATAGTATTTAGCACCTTGCGGTCGGAACGCCCGACCACACGACCCGACACAGCATCCCACTCGCCGGGCAATAAACGCACGGGTATCGGCAGGAACGCCGTCTTGTTCCGCGCGTTAATAGTAACAAACAAACCCGACGTGCCGTCCTTCCGCTTGCGCCGGGTATCTAAATAAAGGGTCGTTGAAGCCATATAAATGTTTTGTTTAAGAGGTTGTTTAATGATTTGTTTAAGACATAACCGCACAAGGATTTGCGCAAGGGAAACGTGTTCCGAGTTGTTTCGAGTCGTGCTATAATGTAGCGAAATGTGATAACTACTGTTAAATATAGGCGTTTGTACCCATAAAAATAAGTGCCGGAAACCATTGGCGTTTATTTATTAAACTCCTGATTTTCAGCACTTTATCTTTGCGGAAAGAGGGGGATTCGAACCCCCGAAGCGCTTTTGACGCTTACACGCTTTC
>JAJPZE010000075.1 GCA_021204565.1 Prevotella sp.
GTACCGTGCCGGGAGCTACGACAAGGCGGAAGTGGAGTACCGTAAGGCGGCGGATGCCAACTCTAATAACCCGCAGGCAATGTATAATTTGGGCTGTGCACTTATGCAACAACAAAAGGATTCTGCGGCAATAGTCGAGTTCGAGAGCGCCGGCAAGGCGGAGACAAACAAGCTCCGCCGTTCGAAATCATACCATAACATCGGCGTGATATGTCAGGGACATCAGATGTTCTCCGAAGCCATTGAAGCGTATAAAGAGAGTTTGCGCCTTAATCCGAACGACGACGAGACACGCTATAATCTTGCCCTTTGCCAACGCCAACAGAAGAAGCAACAGCAAGATCAGAACAATCAAAACAATCAGAACCAAGATCAGAACAACGATAAGGACAAGCAGAATAAACAAGACAAGCAAGACAAACAAAACAAGAAGAATAATCAAGACCAGCAACAACAGCAACAGCAGCCAGAGCAGATGAGCCGGGAGAACGCCGAGCAACTTCTTGAGGCGGCGATGAGAGACGAAAAGGACGTGCAAAACAAGATGCAACGCCGCCAGGCACAACCTAAGAACCGGCGGTTGCAAAAGAATTGGTAAGATACAGACGAGATATGAACCGGATATTGCTCTTTATGATTTTCGCCTTGTGCGGCGGTATGTGTTCCCTTGCGCAGACCATCTCCGTACAGGTGCCGACGCAGGTTTCCTGCGGGGAGAACTTCCGTTTGTCGTACGTTATAAATACGCAGAACGTCGACAAGTTCAGGGTCGGCGACGTGCCTGAAGAGCTTGAAGTGGTCTCCGGACCATATACCTCGCGCTCGTCGAGCGTGCAATTTGTCAACGGACATACCAGCACATCCTCATCCATTACATATACTTACACCCTCTACGCGGCGAAGAACGGCACGTTCACAATCCCCGCCGCGCACGCCGAGATAAACGGGAAAACGGTGGCTTCGGCTACGGCGAAGATAACCGTTTCGGGCACGCCGGGCGGGCGGAGCAATCAGGGCGCACCGCGCATGCACGGCAATAATAACGACGACGATATGCTTTCGTCGGGCACGCCGGTTACGGGAAACGACCTCTTTATCCGCGTAAGCGCAAACAAGAAGCCCGTATACGAACAAGAACCGATACTCTTGACATACAAGGTCTTCTCGCAAGTCGACCTCACGCAGTTGCAGGGCAAGATGCCCGACCTTACGGGCTTTCATACGCAGGAGTTGCCCCTGCCCCAGCAGAAGAGTTTCAAGGTTGAGACAATCGACGGAAAGCAATACAGGACGGTTACGTGGAGCCAATACGTGATGTACCCGCAGATGACGGGGAAACTCGAAATACCGAGCATTACGTTTGAGGGTATTGTGATGCAAAGGAACAGAACCATCGACCCGTTCGAGGCATTCTTCAACGGCGGAAGTGCATATACCGAAGTTAAACGGGACGTGAAAGCCCCGGCGGTAACCATTCAGGTCGACCCCTTGCCCGACCGCCCCGCAGGTTTCTCCGGCGGAGTAGGCAGATTCACTATATCCTCGACGGCGGACAGAACGGAGGTGAAAGCCGGGGAGCCGATAACCGTTCGCGTCGTGGTGAAGGGCAGCGGCAACCTCAAACTAATCAAACAGCCGGTATTGGATTTGCCTAAGGATTTCGACGCATACGACCCCAAGACAACCGACAAGACATCCTTGACGCAAAGCGGATTGACGGGAAGTATGGTGTATGAGTACCTTGTCGTGCCGCGTAATCAGGGGAAGTACACTATTCCCCCGGTCAACTTCATTTATTTCGATTTAGACACGAAAGAGTATAAGACGCTGAAGACCGAACCGATAAACATCAGCGTGGCGAAAGGCAACGGCAAATCGACTGCCGTCGATTTCACCGCCGAGCGTGATAACGACATCCGTCCGATAAAGACATCAGGCTCGGCTGTGCATCGCCCCGGCGAATATCTCTTCGGCGGCGGCACGTATCTGTGTCTTCTTCTCCTGCCTCTGCTCCTCTTCATCATCATTGTATTCATCTTCCGTGCACGTGCGGCGGAGAATGCAAACATCGTCAGAATGAAGGGGAAGAAGGCGAACAGAGTGGCGACGAAGCGTCTGCGGGCGGCGGCTAAACTTATGTCGCAGGGCGAACAAGAGAAGTTTTACGACGAAGTGTTGCGGGCTCTATGGGGGTATGTAGCGGACAAACTCAACATCCCGACGGGGGAACTATCGCGGGATAACGTAGTGGAGAAGTTCACTCTCCGCAACATCGACGAGGCGATGACCGCTTCTTTCGTCGAGGCGATAGACGAATGCGAATACGCCCGGTATGCACCGGGGGAGGCAAAGGGCAAGATGGATACTGTCTACGACAAAGCCGTGAACGCCATAACCAAGATTGACGAGATGATGAAACAGAAGCGGAGAGCGCCGAAGACGTCGGCGGTCGTGCTGGTTGTGTCGGCATTACTGTCTGTGCCGGCCGTAGCCGGGGCAACCGTAACCAAACAAATGGCTGACGCCGAATATGCCAAAGGAAACTATCAGGAGGCAATACGTGAATATAACGAGCTGTTAGAAGAGGGCGTCTGTGCCGAACTCTATTATAATCTCGGCAATGCTTATCTCCGGACGGAGAACACGACGCGGGCAATCCTTGCATACGAACGCGCGCTCAAGCTCTCTCCGTCCGACGAGGATATACAGTTCAACCTGCAGTTTGCACGCACCAAAACGGCGGACAAGATAACGCCCGAGGCGGAGGTGTTTTTCGTTACCTGGTATAAAGCCGTCGTGTGTCTTTTTCATAGCGACGTGTGGGCAACCGTCTCTATCGTCTGTTTCTTGCTAATGCTTGTGATGCTTGTTGCATACTTGTTCGCTCCGAGTGTGTGGATGATTAAAGGCGGATTTTATGTTGCCGTCGTATGCGCCGTGCTCTGGTTAATCACCACTCTCTTCGCTTGGCAACAGAAGAGACTCTTCTCCAATCGCGACGGCGCCGTCATTATCGCTCCGTCTGTCGTAGTGAAGAAAACGCCTGCAGAAAACGCGGCAACGGAGATGACCTTGCACGAGGGGACGCGGGTTGACATCACCGACCGCAATATGAAAGGATGGAGAGGGATACGCCTCACCGACGGACGGGAGGGATGGTTGCACGATAAGGATATAGAGGAGATATAAACACGCCGGAGAGGATTGTTTATGCCGGAACAAGAAGAGAGCCCCGCACCATAAGCGCGAGACCCTCAACACATAAGGGGGGATGTGGACCAGACAGGGCTTGAACCTGTGACCTCCGGATTATGAGTCCGTTGCTCTGACCAACTGAGCTACAAGTCCCCTTTGCGAGTGCAAAGATAATCACTAACGGAGCAAAACGCAAAATAATTAATAAACTTTTTTATCCCCGACCCGCGATATTCATCTTCCCGGAGCTTAATAAAGCGTATATACAGGCTCCAGAAGCTTGATTTGCCCGCACGAAACAAGAGATACCAAGACTAACCGACACGCTTTGCCGAACGAAAGCCGACATTATGTAACGGATGTTAATTAACTTAATTGCAAGGGTAGTGTGCAATGAAATTTCCGTTGAAAAACCGCAAGGATTTAGGTCGGGTTTGGCATCTCCACATATCAAAACGAACACGAATGTTGTTCAAATCGAGCAAGAACTAAGTAATGACCCTCTCATTACTTAGTTAAAGCCCCCTCATTACGTGGGGTTTCGCGGGTCAAAACCCCGTGTTCAGACAGTGCAAAACCCCGTGTTCTTGCAAATCACTAACTATGCCCCGATTAAATATAAACACGTAACTTATTGATTATCAGCTAATTTTGAAATTAGCGAAAAATGACGCGAGACGGGTTATTATGAGCTTTATGCGAATTTCAAATGTTAAATCTGGGCAGTGTGCAATTAAATTAACATTTGGGACGGCATTATAAACGGTATAGTCTCCGCCCCTGATGTCGGACGAGTTCAGTCTGTAAGTGTATAGGGTCGGAGCGTAGTTCTTTTGTGGCGGATATATGGCCGGTGCCGGGCGACAAATACCTTAAATAAGGTCAATAACAGATAAAAATAAGTAATTTGACGTCAAATTTTGCCGTCTAAGGGAGTTATAGTTAGGTTGCTCGCACAAAATGGACTAACTTTGCAACTCAATTCGGTTGAAAGGCAGTCCGCCCGTTGACGGGAGGGCGCATTTCCGTGCGCATCCGCGTGATGTTGCATACGGAGACCGGATATCAACAGCGAAAACAAATATAAAAATATAAAATAATAAAAAGAACAATTATGCCTACAATTTCGCAATTAGTAAGAAAGGGCAGAAAGACAATCGTAAGTCAGAGCAAGTCGCCGGCGTTAGAGGCGTGTCCCCAACGTCGCGGCGTGTGTGTTCGTGTCTATACGACAACGCCTAAGAAACCTAATTCGGCAATGAGAAAAGTTGCCCGTGTGCGTTTAACCAATCAGAAAGAGGTTAACTCTTACATCCCCGGCGAGGGACACAATTTGCAAGAGCACTCGATAGTGCTTGTACGTGGCGGACGTGTGAAAGACTTACCCGGCGTGCGTTATCATATCGTGCGCGGCACTCTTGATACCGCGGGCGTTGCCAATCGTTTGCAGCGCCGGTCGAAATATGGAGCAAAGCGCCCGAAAGCGAAGAAGAAATAATCCCGCGCGCAAAATATTCATTTCGTTATAGTATGTGCGTAACGAGAAAAAAGAAACGGGATACGATAATAAAACGAGTTTTGCCGAGAAGTGTTGATATGGGAGGTTGAGTAAGCGTGCATAGCGTTGCCGCTGAAGCAAATCCAAGAAAACAGCCCCGGACAAACAAAATCATTAGAAAGCGAAAATGAGAAAAGCAAAACCAAAGAAGCGTGTGGTCCTTCCGGATCCGATTTTCGGTGATGAGAAAGTCACCAAGTTTGTGAACCATCTGATGTACGACGGCAAGAAGAATATCGCATACGAGATTTTCTATACGTCGCTCGCCATCGTGAAGTCGCGTATGGCGAAAGAAGGCAAGTCGCCGTTGGGGAGTTGGTGGACGGCGTTGGTCCGCATGACCCCGAGCGGGGAGGGGAAGAGCCGGCGTATCGGCGGG
>JAJPZE010000019.1 GCA_021204565.1 Prevotella sp.
GTTTTTTACATAATCAAGTCAAAGCTACATATATTATAATATGGCAAGATACATAGGACCGAAATCAAGAATCGACCGCAGGTTTGGCGAAGCCATACTCGGCAAAGAGAAAGTTTTGTCCCGGAGGAACTTCGCTCCGGGACAGCATGGGAATACCCGCCGTCGGAAGACGTCGGAGTATGGCATCATGTTGGCGGAGAAGCAAAAGGCAAAGTATACATATGGGGTGTTGGAGCGTCAGTTCCGCAATATGTTTGAGAAAGCGGCACAGGCGGACGGCATCACCGGCGAAGTGTTGCTCCAAAGTTTGGAGTGCCGTCTCGACAACATTGTGTTCCGCCTCGGTATTGCTCCGACGCGCCGTGCAGCCCGCCAGTTGGTAGGGCATAAGCACATATGCGTCGACGGCAGGGTGGTGAACATCCCTTCGTACGGCGTCAAGCCGGGACAGATTGTCTCCGTGCGCGAAAAGGCTAAATCTCTTGAAGTGATTGATGCCGCGCTTGCCGGGTTCAACCACAGCAAGTATCCGTGGTTGGAGTGGGACGAGGCGACCAAGAGCGGCAAGCTGTTGCACAAGCCCGAGCGTGCCGACATCCCGGAGAACATCAAGGAGCAGTTAATAGTAGAGTTGTATTCAAAATAAGCACCTGAATTAATGGCGATATTAGCATTTCAAAAACCCGATAAAGTTGTGATGTTGAAGGCGTCCGACAAGTACGGAAAGTTTGAGTTCCGTCCGTTGGAGCCGGGGTTTGGCATTACCATTGGTAATGCTCTCCGCCGCATCCTTCTCTCTTCGCTTGAGGGCTACGCTATCAACACCGTGCGTATCGCCGGTGTCGAGCATGAGTTCTCTACCATACCGGGAGTGAAGGAAGACGTAACCAACATCATCTTGAATTTGAAACAAGTAAGATTCAAACATGTAGTAGAAGAGTTCGAGAGCGAGAAAGTCTCTATCAACGTTGAGAACACGACGGAGTTCAAGGCGGGAGATATAGGCAAGTATCTGACCGGATTTGAAGTGTTAAATCCGGGGCAGGTGATATGTCATTTGGATGCCAAGTCGGTTATGCAGCTCGACATCACGGTGAATAAGGGCAGGGGATATGTGCCTGCCGAAGACAACCGCGAGTTCTGTACCGACATCACTGTCCTGCCCATCGACTCTATCTATACCCCTATACGTAACGTCAAGTTTGCCGTCGAGCCGTACCGCGTAGAGCAGAAGACCGACTACGACAAGCTCATTCTTGAGGTTACTACGGACGGTTCCATACACCCCAGAGATGCGTTGAAAGAAGCGGCGAAGATACTCATACAACACTTTATGCTTTTCTCCGACGAAAAGATTTCCGTAGAGGAAGCCGACCCGGATACAAACCAAGAGTTTGACGAGGAGGTGTTGCATATGAGACAGCTATTGAAGTCGAAATTAGTCGATATGAACCTTAGCGTGCGTGCCCTCAACTGCCTTAAGGCGGCGGACGTGGAGACGTTGGGCGACCTCGTGCAGTATAATAAGACCGACCTGCTTAAATTCCGCAACTTTGGTAAGAAATCGCTTTCGGAGCTTGATGATTTGCTCGAGAGTCTGAATCTGTCGTTTGGAACGGATATTACTAAGTATAAATTAGACAAGAAGTAAGCTTGTCTTCGAAACAGTCGAAACAATAATGAGACACAATAAGAAATTCAATCATCTGAGTCGTACTGCATCACATCGCGCGGCATTGTTGGCGAACATGTCGGTATCGTTGATTATGCACAAAAGAATCACTACGACTCTCGCAAAGGCAAAGGCGCTCAAGAAGTACGTCGAGCCTTTGATTACGCGCTGTAAGGACGACACCACCAATTCCCGGCGTGTCGTCTTCCGTTATCTGCAAAACAAGTATGCGGTAACTGAGTTGTTCACCGTTGTTGCGCCTGCCGTTGGCGACAGACCCGGCGGGTATACGCGGGTGATAAAGCTCGGGTTGCGTAAGGGCGATGCCGCTCCGATAGCGTTCATCGAGCTTGTCGACTTCGATAAGAACATGGCGAAAGAGGAGAAGGCCGTGAAGAAGACACGCCGCAGCCGCCGCTCGGGAGCAAAGAAAGAGACCGCCGAAACGGATACGGCAAAGGCGGAAGAACAGGCGGGCGAGGCAAAGGCTGAGACGGAAGCGAAGACGGAAGAGCCGTCAGCGGCAGAGGAAGAGACAAAGGAGTAATCCTCTCGAGAGAGCTCGTTCGAGAGCTGATACGAATGCCTGGCGAGTGTCAATCCAATAGGGTTGGCACTCGTCAAACGTTTCTATCCGGCGAGAAGTACACTGATACATCTGACAAGCTTGGGGGAGTAAACGGCATTGATATAAAAACTTATAAATAATCCGTCTCGCTAATCAAGCAAGATTATCTACCTTTGCATCTACATATAACTGTATGCACTGGCGTGCATTACATTATTAATTATACGTGCGTGAAAACTAACGAGAAACTAATATGGAAAGGAAAGAACCAAACCAGAAGAAGTGGTCGGAGATGACCTACGAGGAAAGAAGAGCGCAACTTCCCAAGAAACTGAATAAGGTAGGGGAATGGCTATTGTCCGGGTTCGAGAATAAACAATACATCATCATTAACGACGAGGAAGCTATTCTCGAATGAGACTTTATCTTGATACCAATATCCTCGTTTTCCTGCTTGCCGGACAGGGTGAGGATATTGACCATGATACGCGGCAGTTGATCGGGGATTACACCAACGTCCTCTATACGTCTCCCGTCTGTGTTCATGAGTTTGTCTATATACGGCAGAAAGGCAGAATAAGCACCGGCAAGGATTGGAAAGACACCGTCAGCGTCGTCAAACGCCTTGAAGAGTTCGGCATCATAATCCTTCCTCTCACTGCCAAACATCTCGAGGCGGAGGAACAACTGCCCCTGCTCAATGATAAGTGCGATCCTAACGACCGCCTAATCATTGCGCAAGCGATATCCGACCAAGCAGTCCTCGTCAGTACTGACCACGAGTTCATCCACTATATTAAGTTCGGACTAAAACTGCACCAAAACTACAAATAAACGTTCCCTTTCCCGTAGGCATACCGCTATTAACGGTTATATACCCTCGCCGCACGATGGTATATGAAAGAGGTGCGGGACTATTCACCCCCTCGCTCAACGAGGGTATAAAAAGAGGTGCGGGACTATTCACATAGTCCCGCACCCGTCACTAATGAGCTTACTTTATTATGGATTAAAAGTTGTAGCCCAGGCTAATCATAAAGTTACGATTTTTTATTTTCTCATACTTGTATGCGTTTGTAAGGCCGAGTTCATAGTGGAGACCGAGATAGTAATGCTTTACAAAGGTAACGCCGGCACCGACGGACAAACCGAAGTCGAAGCGCTTGCCGCCTATACCTTTCTTGTCGCCGAAGTAATCACAATCGTACTTATCTGTATCGGTCTCACCATCGTAAGTCTCCGTCTCCTCATCTTTATATTTCCCGGCTATACCGATAGCGAGGTACGGACCGAAATCGACTTGCACCCCAACCTTGTCGTTGAATGCATACCGACCGGAAAGTAGAATAGGTATCTCAAGGAATGAAGGTGTTGTCTTCTCCGTTTCTTTCCAGTAATAACCATCATCACTGTCGCTGTATGAGGCTTTGTACCCTTTCATCGTGTAGTACAATCCGGGCTGAACATAGAAATACTGGCTGATGATAGGGATGTCGGCAACAACGCCTACGTGGAAGCCCGGTTTAGAACCGGCATTCTCGCCATAACCGTGCTGGTTGGAGAGGTTGAAACCGGCGCGGACGCCCCAAGTAACACCTTCGTTTTCGCTTGCGGACTGAGCCGATGCGGACAGCATGCAGAATGCGCATGCAAAAAGTAATACTAACTTTTTCATTTTGTTGTGTTTGTTTAATTGGTTAAACTAAAAATGATAATATAAAAATTGGGTTTGTATTCTTTCGTTTTATGCCGTTTACTTTGCCCGGGCGTGTGCACGACGGCGCTCGCGGAGCTTCTTCATCAGGCTCTTATGTCCGTTGCCGGTCGTGCCTGTTGCCGAGCGTGTCCACTCCGGCATTATGCTCCGAGTGTCCATAGTGGCGTAGGCGTAGGTGTAAAGATTTCCGTCTTCAGCCACCTCAGTCTTGATAGTATTATCAGTATTTTTCGTATAAGAGTACTGTTCTGTGTGAGAAGAGTCGTCATCGTAATCGTCGCTGTATGTGTATTTAGTGTTAGAAGACGCGGGCAACATTGCCGTACCCTTACCGAATAAGCCGGTGAACATAAGTTCGCTTTCCTCTCCGTAGAGTTCACAAATGGCGAAGCTATAAGCCATAGTCGGTTGTTTGTAGGCATTCTCTTCGCTCCCGTATTCAAATGTAGTGGTATCCAACTCTGTCCACGTATATCCGTCTTCATTATCTTTTTCCGTTCTGGAGAACTTTGTAAGGTCTCCGTTGGTCCAAGTGAGTGTTGCGGTCAAAGAGGTAGTCCAGTTATATGTGTCGCCGTCGTATTTTTCCTTTCCGCTGTAACTTCCCGACACTTCAGTGAGATGACCGTCGGCGTCGTATTTATAAGTGCAAGACCCGGAGCCGGAGCCGCTTTCGTATTCATCTTCGAATTTCTCTGTTACTTCCATCTTCGAGATGTAGCCGGAAGTGTTGAATTGGAAAGTAAACTCTTCATCGTCGTAGCCATAATCGTCGTCTTCGAATGTTACGACGGCAAGTGCTTTCGATGATGAATAGGTGAAATTATAGGTATAATCTCCCCAACAGAATGCTGTTAAGGGCAACCACCGGTCGTTGTATGTATAGACAACGCCATTGCCATATCTATCAAGGACGCTCTGTATCATTAGTTGCGTTCCGTCGTCGGTAGTGATTACTGCTGCTTCGGTAGACGGAGTTCCGCTTGTGTCGACGTTGCTGTTGTTGTCGTCGTCATTGTCGGAGCAAGAGGTTGTGAGCACGGGCAGTGCGAGAGCCGAAAGCGTGCAGAGGATGAACATAAATTTCGTTTTCATTGTCTTCGTTTGATGTTTTTGTTCTTTTCTTCAGTGCTCTTGTTAACCCTTCAAGAGC
>JAJPZE010000032.1 GCA_021204565.1 Prevotella sp.
TGAAGCGTGGGGTTATGCTTAGTACGCCCTCTCCGAGGTCTGATAAATGCCCGGCAAATTACGGGTTACGCATGCCTATCCCCTACGTCGTAGGCGTGGGGTTATGCTTAGTACGCCCTCTCCGAGGTCTGATAAATGCCCGGCTAATATCGGGAGCACGAGGCGCGGGCGAGGCGTATCGCTACACTCCGCCCTACTCCACTGCCGCCTGCGCCGCTGCAAGGCGCGCGATAGGCACGCGGAACGGCGAACAGGAAGCGTAGTTCATACCTACCTTGGCGCAGAACTTCACCGACGAGGGCTCTCCGCCGTGCTCCCCGCAGATACCCATACGCATTCCGGGGCGCACCTTACGTCCGCTTTCGACAGCCATCTCGATAAGTTTGCCAACGCCGTTGCGGTCAAGCACTTGGAAAGGATCTACCGACAAGATCTTCTTCTCCAAATATGCGGGGAGGAAACTTGCAATATCGTCGCGCGAATAACCGAAGGTCATCTGAGTCAGGTCGTTCGTTCCAAAGGAGAAATACTCCGATGCCGTGGCTATCTTCTCGGCGGTTAACGCCGCGCGCGGAGTCTCAATCATCGTTCCAATTTCGTAGCGCACCTCTATCCCCTCGTCGGCAAACACTTCCTTTGCCGTGCGTTCGATAACGTCCTTTTGTTGCTGTAACTCGTAAAGGATACCTATCAACGGCACCATTATCTCGGGTTTCGGGTCGTATCCCTCCTTCTTCAATTGACACGCGGCACCAAGTATCGCGCGGGTCTGCATCTCGGTTATTTCGGGGAAGGTGATGCCCAGACGGCAACCGCGGTGTCCGAGCATGGGGTTGTTCTCCGCAAGAGAAGCGACGCGCTTGCGTATCTCCTCAATGCTCACATGCATGTCGCGCGCCATCGTCTCCTGCCCCGCTTCGTCGTGGGGGACGAACTCATGAAGCGGCGGATCAAGCAACCGGATATTCACCGGGAGCCCGTCCATAGCCTTGAGAATGCCGTAAAAGTCTTCCCGCTGATAAGGGAGAAGCTTGTCTAACGCCTTGCGGCGGTCGGCGGCGGTATCCGCTAAAATCATCTCGCGCATAGCCACAATCTTCTTGTCGTCGAAGAACATGTGCTCCGTCCGCGTCAGCCCGATGCCCTTTGCGCCGAACGCACGCGCCAGCTGCGCGTCTTTCGGGGTGTCCGCATTAGTACGCACCTCCATATTCGAGTACTTGTCGCAGAGATCCATAAGCGCCTTAAAGTCGCCCGACAACTCCGCGGCCTTGGTGGGTATTTCCCCCTCGTACACTTTCCCGGTCGTGCCGTTAAGCGAGATGTAATCGCCCTCGTGATATACCGCGCCCTCTATTTCGAGGGTCTTGTTCTTATAATTCACGGTTATGCCGCCCGCACCGGAGACACAACACTTCCCCATACCACGCGCCACAACAGCGGCGTGCGAGGTCATTCCGCCGCGCGATGTGAGGATGCCTTCGGCGGATTGCATGCCAACGAGATCTTCCGGCGAAGTCTCCAAGCGCACCATTATGACCTTGTGTCCGTTCTCATGCCAAGCCTGTGCATCATCGGCATGAAAGACTATTTGCCCGCAAGCGGCGCCCGGCGAAGCGGGCAAGCCTTGCGTTAAAACTTTTGCCCGCGAGAGGGCAAACTTGTCGAATACGGGATGAAGCAACTCATCAAGTTTCTGCGGCTCACAACGGAGAATTGCCGTTTTCTCGTCTATCAGCCCCTCGCGCACGAGATCCATTGCAATCTTAACCATCGCCGTGCCCGTTCGCTTCCCGTTGCGCGTTTGCAGGAACCATAGTTTGCCCTCCTGAACCGTGAACTCCATATCCTGCATGTCGCGATAGTGTTTCTCCAACTTGTCTTGCAATGCATTTAGCTCGGCGTACAACTCCGGCATCGCCTCCTCCATTGACGGATATTTAGCGGCGCGCTCCTCTTCGGATGTACCGGCACGTTCTGCCCAGCGGAGAGAGCCGAGACGGGTAATCTGTTGCGGAGTACGAATACCGGCAACCACGTCTTCTCCTTGAGCGTTAATAAGGTATTCGCCATTGAAAACATTCTCCCCGTTGGCAGCGTCCCGCGAGAAACAAACGCCAGTGGCGGACGTATCGCCCATATTGCCGAACACCATCGCCATCACGGACACCGCAGTACCCCATTCGTCAGGTATGCCCTCCATCTTGCGATATACTATCGCGCGCTCGTTCATCCAACTACGGAACACTGCGCATATAGCGCCCCAGAGCTGCTCTATCGGATCGGTGGGGAAGTCGCTTCCCGTCCGGCGTTTGATTGCATCCTTAAACAAGCCGACTAATTTCTTCAACGACTCGACGGATAAATCCTTATCGAGCACTACTCCTTGCTCGGCTTTCACCTTCTCGATAATCGCCTCAAAGGGGTCGATATCCTCTTTATTGACCGGCTTTAGGCCAAGAACGACATCGCCGTACATCTGCACAAAGCGGCGGTATGAGTCGTAAACGAAATGCGGATTGTTGGTTTTGCGCACCATTCCCTCCGCCACGTCGTCGTTCAAACCCAGATTTAATATCGTATCCATCATACCGGGCATCGAGGCTCGGGCGCCACTACGAACCGACACTAAAAGCGGATTATCGACCGACCCGAACCGTGCGTGCATCAGCGTCTCTATGTGTTTGACGGCCCCGAGCACATCGTCCTGCAACAATTCGACTATCTTCTCCTGACCGACGGCGTAGTATTCGTTGCACGTGTCGGTAGTGATGGTGAAGCCGGGGGGTACCGGGACACCAATCAAATTCATCTCGGCAAGGTTCGCTCCCTTACCTCCGAGTTGCTCGCGCATTAACGCATTACCTTCGGCCTTGCCATCCCCGAAGGTATAAACTCTTTTCTCGTTCATTCTGACAATGTATATTTTAAGATGTAAATAATTCGTTGTATGCGCAAAGGTATATATTAAACGCCGTAAACCGAAAATTATTTGCACAAAAAACGCAATACGTGCATTGACATTTTATGAAGGTGTACGGTCAACCGCTTAGCGAAAAAGGCCGGTTAAAATTTGCCTGATATTATCTTTTGCCTTACCTTTGCACCCGGATAAAGGATAGAGAGATGCAGGTACGGAATACATATTGGCGTTGGTCGGCTCGTAGTTAAGAACAATTGTGAGTTGGCAAGCCGTGCCGCAAAAGCACCAAATGAATAAAGGACAAAGGCTCTTCGTAATATACTCACGGGGAGCCTTTTAAAGTTAACAGAGAGATGAGTTATCAGGCAGATGAACACGGGTTTTACGGGAGTTACGGCGGGGCGTATATCCCCGAAATACTCTATAAGACGGTCAATACGTTGCGGGAGCGTTATCTCCCGATAATAGAGAGCGACGATTTTCAAAGGGAGTACAGGGCGTTGTTGCGCGATTATGCGGGCCGTCCGACGCCCCTTTATTATGCTGCGCGAATGAGCCGGAAATACGGTTGCCGTTTGTATCTGAAGCGCGAAGACCTTAATCACACGGGTGCGCACAAGATTAACAACGCCGTCGGGCAGATACTTCTTGCGCGGCGGATGGGCAAGAAGCGGATTATTGCGGAGACGGGCGCGGGGCAGCACGGCGTGGCTACGGCGACCGTTTGCGCCCTTGCCGGAATGCCTTGCCGGGTGTATATGGGGGCGACGGACGTGGAGCGTCAGCGCACGAATGTAGAGCGCATGCGGATGTTAGGGGCGGAGGTGTACGCCGTAGAGAGCGGAAACAAAACGCTTAAAGACGCGACCAACGAAGCGATAAGGGATTGGTGTTGTCATCCGGACGACACCTTTTATATAATAGGGAGCACTGTCGGGCCCCATCCGTACCCCGATCTCGTGGCGCGTCTGCAAAGCGTCATCTCCGAAGAAATAAAGATACAGCTCGCCGAGAGGGAAGGGCGCGATTATCCCGACCGCCTCATAGCGTGCGTCGGAGGGGGGAGCAACGCCGCCGGCACAATATATCATTACCTCGATGATGAGCGTGTGAGCATCGTCCTTGCCGAGGCGGGAGGACTCGGAACGGATACTCCCCAAACCGCCGCGTCCCTATCGCTCGGCACGCCCGGCATACTCCACGGGAGCAAGATCAAACTTATGCAGACCGACGACGGGCAGATTACCGAGCCGTATTCTATCTCCGCGGGGCTCGACTATCCGGGTACCGGTCCGCTTCACTGCAATTTATACGAGAGCGGACGGGCGAATGTGCTTGCCGTAACCGACGCGGAGGCGTTGCAAGCGGCGTTCGAGCTGACGCGCTTGGAGGGCATCATCCCCGCTTTGGAGAGCAGTCACGCCCTCGCAACGCTCCCGAAACTGACGTTCAAAACCGACGAGGTGGTTGTCCTGACCGTAAGCGGCAGGGGAGACAAAGATATGAATACCTACCTCAAACATAAGGACGAGATTGACTACAATGCGATTTAGATTTTTCCGATACATCAGAACGGAATAGATAATAATGCGGTTTAAATATCATACGAAGAGCCGTCACCGGCTCGGCGACCTGATAACGCCCGTGAGTGCATATCTGCGCGTGCGCGATGTTTACCCCCGGAGCGCGTTGATGGAGAGCAGCGACTTTCACGGCAGAGAGAACGCCAAGTCGTTCATCGCCTTGCATCCTATTGCATCGGTGAGTATCGCGCACGGCAAAGGACGTATTCTCCTGCCCGATAATAGCGGAGAGGAGCGGGAGATAAACGATAAGGCGGACGCCGTCGGACTTGTCAACGACTTCATCCGCAGTTTCGATATCAGCGGCGAGGACACGGAGTACTGCGGGCTGTACGGGTACACCTCGTTCAACGCCGTCAGATATTTCGAGCATATAGACGTAAAGGACGAGACGCTCGCGGAGAACGACGCGCCCGACCTGATGTATGTTCTTTATAAGGATATTGTCGTCTTCGACCATTTCCGAAGCGAGATGACGATAGTCGAATTGTTGCAAGACGGCGAGGAGGACAGCCTCGCACGCCTCGAGCAAGACCTGATGAACCTGCCCTGCCGGGTGTATGATTTCCGCCCCGCAGGGGATTGCAC
>JAJPZE010000244.1 GCA_021204565.1 Prevotella sp.
TCTCCTTACTTGCGCAATACATCGGTGCGGACAGCGTCAGTATCGCGGCGGAGATAGATACGGACGAGCTCCCGGCGTATCCGACATCTCTCAGGCGCGACCATGAGGCGGCGTTGATTGGCACGACCGAGTATCAATTACTTCAGAAGAATGTAGAGGCGAAACGACTTGACAAGCGTATTGAAATTGGCAAACACGCTCCGATGCTTGCGGTCGGTGCGGGTCTGATGACGCATAACATCATCGACGACCGCCAGAACCTCGCCGCCATTTATGCAACGGTAACCGTTCCGCTAACCGATTGGTGGGGCGGCTCACACGCTATCAAGCGCCTCAAATACGCACAAGACGTAGCTGAGCAAGAGAGGGATGACAATGCCAAGCTTCTCCTTATAAGTATGCAAAACTCTTGGAACGCCGTGGAGGAGACGTACAAAGAAGTGGCGTTAGCTCAGAAATCAATCGGACAAAGCAAGGAGAACCTGCGTCTGAATACCGACTTTTACTCCGCGGGCACTATTCCCTTGTCCGACTTGTTGCAAGCTCAGACGCTTTATCAGCAGACCGCCGACGGGTATGCGGAGGCGCTCGCGGCATATAACATCGCCGTTACGCAGTATCGTATAGCCACCGCTTCGCAGGACTGAATACGGCAAACGGGTTAAGAGGGAGATGCATATTCGTGCGGCGTTAATTACATCGCCGAGAGCAAAACAGGGCAAGTTTTCGCGCCCGCAGGGGTGTTCTTAAACCTGATTTGTATACCTTTGCACGCGGAAACTCGGTCGAGGCGCGATTGGTAATCGTAGCCGAGGTTATTGAAAATCAGGATTATGCGGGATATCAGAAATATCGCTATTATAGCGCACGTCGACCACGGCAAGACGACGCTCGTGGATAAGATGCTCCTCGCGGGAAAGCTGTTCCGCGCGAACCAACAGACGGGCGAGCTAATGTTGGACAATAACGACCTCGAGCGTGAACGGGGCATTACGATTCTCTCGAAGAACGTTAGCATCGATTGGAAAGGGACAAAGATAAACATTATAGATACTCCGGGACACTCCGACTTCGGCGGCGAGGTGGAGCGCGTGCTCAACATGGCTGACGGCTGTTTGCTCCTTGTCGATGCATTTGAGGGCCCGATGCCGCAGACGCGGTTCGTGTTGCAGAAAGCGTTGCAGATAGGGTTGAAGCCGATAGTGGTGGTGAATAAGGTTGACAAGCCCAACTGCCGTCCGGAGGAGGTGTACGAAATGGTGTTCGACCTTATGTTCTCCCTCAACGCAACAGAGGATCAGCTAGACTTCCCCGTGGTGTACGGCTCGGCGAAGAACGGATGGATGGGTGCCGATTGGAGTACGCCGACGGGCAATATCGACTATCTTCTCGACAAGATAGTGGAGGTTATCCCCGCTCCGAAACAATACGAGGGGGAGCCGCAGATGTTGATTACCTCTTTAGATTTCAGCAACTACACCGGGCGCATAGCTGTCGGCAGAGTGCATCGAGGCACGCTTCGGAGCGGGATGAACATAAGCATTTGTCATAGGGACGGGTCGGTGGAGAAAACCAGGATAAAGGAGCTACATACGTTTGAGGGCATGGGGCACGTGAAGACAACGGAGGTTTCGTCGGGCGATATATGTGCCGTTGTCGGACTCGAACGCTTTGAGATTGGCGACACGATATCGTCCTTTGACTCTCCGGAGGCTCTTCCGCCGATTGCAATAGACGAGCCGACGATGTCGATGCTCTTCACTATTAACAACTCTCCTTTCTTTGGAAAGGAAGGAAAATATTGCACTTCGCGTCACGTACACGAACGTCTGCAGCGCGAATTGGAGAAGAATCTCGCGCTACGGGTCGTTCCCTTCCCCGGCACGACTGACGCTTGGATAGTGTCCGGGCGAGGCGTGCTTCATCTCAGTGTCCTCATTGAGACGATGAGGAGAGAGGGATACGAGCTTCAGGTGGGTCAGCCGCAAGTGATTTACAAGACGATTGACGGGCAGAAATGCGAGCCGATAGAGGAGCTTACGATAAACGTGCCGGAGGAGTTTTCGAGTAAGATGATTGATATGATTACCCGACGCAAGGGTGAGATGACTTCGATGGAGACACAAGGAGACCGGGTTAACATTGAGTTTCTCATACCTTCGCGCGGCATAATCGGTCTGCGCACGAATGTGCTTACCGCTTCTCAGGGCGAGGCGATTATGGCTCACCGCTTCAAGGAATACCAGCCCTACAAGGGCAATATCGAGCGTCGTGTCAACGGTTCGATGATCGCGCTTGAGACAGGAAACGCTTATGCGTATTCAATAGATAAGCTCCAAGACCGCGGGAAGTTCTTTATCGACCCCGGCGAGGATGTGTACGGCGGGCAAGTGGTTGGCGAGCACGTTCATGAGAACGACCTTGTCGTGAATGTAACCAAAGCAAAGCAGCTCACCAATGTCCGCGCATCGGGCACTGACGAGAAGGCACGCATTATCCCAAAAGTCGTAATGAGCCTCGAAGAATGCCTTGAATACATCAAGGCGGACGAGTACGTTGAGGTTACCCCCGGCTCTATCCGCATGCGTAAGTGCATACTTGACCATAACGAAAGAAAGAAAGAGCAAAAGCGAAATACCGACTAATTAATAGTTCCAACATTATGAAATATCTATACACATTGCTGTTCCTTATCCTTGCCGTGGGTGCTTACGCATCAAAGGCGGTCATCTCGCCGAGGGTTGTAACGCTTGATGACGGCTCGACGCGCGTGGTTACTCTTCGCGGCGACGAGCATTTCTCGTTCTTTGCCTCTTCGCAAGGGGAGCTTGTCATCCGTCAGAGCGATACGTGGCGTCTCGCTACGGAACAGGAGATAGCGCAGGCAAAGGCACGCCTGACCGAAGTGAATGCTCAGCGTGAAAGGCTTGGAAAGGCGAACGCAAGCATTATCGCGACGAGACCGTTCCCTTGTACGGGCAACCCGAAAGCGCTTGTTATCCTCGTAAGCTTTACAGACCGGGACTTCGAATACTCGGCAGAGGAAGTGGAGAACTTGTTTGCCGGGACGGAATATAACGGGGAGTCGGGGATGCAGAGTTATGGTTCTCTTGCGCAGTATATGGATTTCTGTAGCGACGGGCAATTCGTTCCCGAATTTGATTTTGCCGGTCCGTACGAGTTGAACGGCACCGTGAAAAGCTATGGATATAACTCCGGAGGCTCCGATGCGAATACCGCTCAGTTCGTTAAAGACGCATGTGCGGCGGCGGATAGCGACGGCGTGGACTTTTCCCAATACGATGCCGACGGCGACGGATATGTAGATCTTGTTTATATAGTGTATGCCGGGTTCGGCGAGAACTGGGGCGACAACTCCGAAGATTGTCTTTGGCCGAAATCGGGAACGGGTGATTACGGCACATATGACGGCGTCAAGGTCAACAGATACGGTATAAATCAGGAACTGATAGGGTACGACGAGCTTGTTAACAGCACGACCGGCAAACATTATCTCAACGGTATCGGCGTGCTTGCGCACGAGTTCTGTCATACTATGGGGCTCTTTGATGTATACCCGACGGCGGACTGGAGCGATGTCTCCTGGTACGATAATCAAAGCATGGAGATATGGAGCCTGATGGATTACGGCGAGAACAACTACAATGGGTATTACCCCACGCCTCTCACCGCTTGGGAGCGCGAGTTGTTCGGTTGGATAAATATCGAGCCGCTTGACTCTCCGGCGAACATTACGTTGACCCCTTTGCAAGACGGCGGTAAGGCATATCGGATTGTCAACGATAACGACGCGACGGGCAATGAATATTATATATTGGAGAGTATTCCCAATGGTTCGGGAACGGGATTTTACCGCCGAATGCCGGGCAACGGGATGGTCGTAACCCACGTCAACTACGACCGTGATTATTTCTCTAACTTTGCCAACCCTAATAATGTTCAGGGCGAGCCGCGCCTGACAATCGTTCCCGCTGACGGCATTCTAATGTCTTCATACCGGGTATCTCTCGTCGAAGATGACCCGTTGTACATTACGACGAGCGACTATTACGCCGATCACGCCGGCGATCCTTATCCCGGAACGTCCGAAATCACATCTCTTACTGACTACAAGGCGTACACCGGCACGGTTGAAAAACCGATAACCGACATCACGCAAGACGGTTTCGCAGTGTCGTTCGCCTTTATGGGCGGAGCGGAAGAGGACGGCATAACCGACATTAACGCGGATAACGCTTTTTCCGACGGCGCTACATACAACCTGCAAGGGCAACGTGTGAACGGGGCGTATAGGGGCGTGATGATTTCGAACGGCAGGAAATACGTGCGTAAATAAGGGCGGATTATGCTTATCCAGTTCGATTATTGTATTCTCCGCAAGGGCGAAATAATCGACACGTGTTATGCGTTTGTCGACATCGACGGCGACGAAGTGGAGGAGATAATTGACGAGTTGATGGAGTGCAACAGCAAGGGCGAGCTGACCGACATCCCGGATAAATATATGAAACGTTTTGTCAATTCGGCTCTCGAAGACGCATTAGAGATTTATCCGGACTTCGATTGCGAGGACAGAGAGTACACCGTAATGCTCTCCAAGTACTTGCCGGAGGGTTTGGTTCGGTACTTGCCCGACGAATTGATAGACAACTTTACGGACGAGATGTTCGAATAGTCCGGCTCAACCGGCACAGGTCAACACCGGCGCCTGACATCTGCGGGGGAAGATGTCAGGCGCCGGTGTCTTATGCGCCGGCGGGATTGTCCGAAACGGCGCATAAGAAGGTCTTGCGGAGTGGGTGTATCGTCGCAATACGGCTTGATTTCACATTATTTATCCTAATTATAAAGATTGCACACAGCAACATTTAACGCGACATTCATTGCGAGCCGCACTTTTGTGCGAAAATTCGCGAGTTTTCGCAATTTTTAGAACGTGCTGATAATCAGGGGCTTATGTGTCTCCGATAAATTAGAGGGTCGTCCGACATCTATGAAAGCAGGGGGTTTTGCCCCCTGAAAGTACGGGGTTTGACCCTATGAAACCCCGTGTAATGAGCGTGCAAGAACT
>JAJPZE010000208.1 GCA_021204565.1 Prevotella sp.
TGTCGGGGCAGTCCCGATCAATTAAACAGCATAATTTATGACCGATCCAATAGCAGATTATCTGACGCGGCTAAGGAATGCAATTATGGCACATCATCGTGTCGTTGAGATTCCCGCGTCGAACATGAAAAAGGAAATCACCAAGATCCTATTCGAAAAAGGCTACATCCTAAACTATAAGTTTATAGAGGATGGTCCGCAGGGGACAATCAAAGTCGCTTTGAAATGGGACCCGGCAACAATGCAGAACGCTATCAGGCGTTTGAAGCGCATCTCCACTCCGGGACTTCGCAAGTATACCGGATATAAGAACATGCCGAGAGTAATCAACGGATTGGGTATCGCTATCCTCTCCACATCACAGGGAGTAATGACCGACAAGGAAGCCTCCGCGTTGAAGATTGGCGGCGAGGTGCTTTGTTATGTCTATTAATAAAAGGGGAGGTTTGCGATGTCAAGAATAGGAAAGTTACCGATTAATATCCCCGCGGGCGTAACGGTGGATATTAAGGATAATGTTGTAAGCGTGAAAGGACCGAAAGGCGAGCTGTCGCAGAAGATAGACCCGGCGATTAAGGTTAATATAGAGAACGCGCAAATACACTTCACCATCGACGAGACGAGCGCGGTAGACAAGAAACAGAAGAATGCTTATCATGGTCTGTACCGCTCGTTGGTCAACAATATGGTTGTAGGCGTGAGTGAGGGATATAAGAAGGTTCTTGAGTTGGTCGGTGTAGGTTATCGTGTGTCTAATCATGGCAACGTTGTAGAGTTTGCCCTCGGTTACACCCATCCGATATTTATCCAGTTGCCGCCGGAGGTGAAAGTGGAGACGAAGTCGGAGAGGAATCAAAATCCGCTTCTTATATTGGAGTCGTGCGACAAGCAACTGATTGGGCATATCTGTGCGAAGATACGTTCGTTCCGCAAGCCGGAGCCTTATAAGGGAAAGGGTATTCGTTTTCAAGGCGAGGTTATACGCAGGAAGTCGGGTAAGTCGGCTTCGGCTAAGTAAACTATAAGTGTATACGAGTATGATAAACAAAAAAATAGAAAGACGGCTTAAGATAAAGCTCCGCATACGCAAGACGGTGAAAGGAACTGCGGAGCGTCCGCGTTTGAGCGTGTATCGCTCGAATAAACAAATCTATGCTCAGGTCATAGACGACCTTGCCGGTAAGACGCTCGCTTCCGCTTCTTCCATAGGGCTTGAGGCGATGCCGAAGAAAGAGCAGGCTGCAAAGGTAGGCGCACTTATAGCAACAAATGCACAAGCGGCGGGCATCGTATCCGTTGTTTTCGATCGTAACGGTTATCTCTATCACGCGCGCGTAAAGGAACTCGCCGATGCGGCACGTAACGGCGGACTTAAATTCTAAACGATTATGGCATTATTTAGTAATAAAGTAAGAGTAAACAGCGATATTGAATTGAAGGATCGTTTGGTTGCCATCAATCGCGTTACCAAAGTAACGAAAGGCGGACGAACGTTTACCTTTGCTGCTATTGTGGTCGTCGGCGACGGAAACGGCATTATCGGCTACGGCTTGGGAAAAGCGGGCGAGGTAACAGCAGCTATCGCAAAAGGCGTGGAGATGGCAAAGAAGAACCTTGTTAAGGTAACTGTGTTGAAAGGCACTATCCCTCACGAGATAGAGGCACACTTCGGCGGCGCGCGTGTGCTAATGAAGCCGGCGGCAGCAGGTACCGGTCTCGTTGCCGGAGGTGCAATGCGTGCCGTGCTTGAGAGTGCCGGCGTGCAAGACATTCTCTGCAAGTCGAAAGGCTCGTCGAACCCCCACAACCTTGTGAAAGCGACAATCATCGGGCTGACACAGGTGCGTGATGCGTTCACGATTGCGGGGATGCGCGGTATCAGTATGAATAAGGTGTTTAACGGATAAAGCGACAACGATTATGGCAACAATAAAAATTAAGCAGGTAAGAAGTCGCATAGGCGCTCCGAAAACTCAGAAAGCTACCCTCGACGCTCTTGGTCTGCATAAGATGTCCGATACCGTGGAGCTTGAGGACACGCCTTCAGTTAGAGGAATGGTCAATAAGGTTCACCATCTCGTGCGCATTGTCGAATAATTCTTAACAGAAAGGTAATGACTATGAAATTGAATACATTGAAACCGGCAGAGGGTTCAACTCATTATCGCCGCCGTATCGGTCGCGGACAGGGCTCCGGTCTCGGAGGTACATCCACACGCGGACATAAAGGCGCTAAGGCTCGTTCGGGTTATTCGCGCAAGATTGGCTTCGAGGGTGGTCAGATGCCGCTACAACGCCGCTTGCCGAAAGGCGGGTTTAAGAATATTAACCACGTAGAATACTTCGCAGTGAATATTTCTTCGCTTCAGAAGCTGGCCGAAAGGAAAGGGCTTGCCAAGATAGGCATTGCGGAATTGGTTGATGCGGGGCTGACAAACGGCAAGATGCGTGTGAAGGTACTCGGGGGCGGCAAGCTGTCAGCCAAGCTCGATGTCGAGGCACACGCATTCTCCAAGACTGCGGAAGAGGCTATCAAGGCAGCGGGTGGAAACGCAACTATTATCTGATAGATAAATGAAAAAATTTATAGAGACAATAAAGAACTGCTGGAAAGTAGAGGACTTGCGGGGGCGCTTGCTCACGACCATACTTTTCGTCGCGGTTTATCGCTTCGGCTCGTTTGTCGTCTTGCCCGGTATCAACCCGGCGCAGTTGGCTAAGCTACAAGAGCAGACGGCGGGCGGTTTGATGTCTTTGTTGGATATGTTCTCCGGCGGTGCGTTCTCCAATGCTTCCATTTTCGCGTTGGGTATCATGCCGTACATCTCTGCCTCTATTGTGATGCAGCTCCTTGCCGTCGCAGTGCCGTATTTCCAGAAGATGCAACGTGAGGGCGAGAGCGGACGGAAGAGAATAAATTGGTACACACGTTGGTTGACCATAGCTATTCTTTTGTTCCAGGCTCCGTCGTATCTTGTCAATTTGAAATATCAGGCTGCGGGCGCGTTGGCGTCGGGCATATCATGGACGGCGTTTATGGTGCCGGCGAGCATCATTCTTGCCGCAGGGTCGATGTTCATCCTTTGGTTGGGCGAGCGTATAACGGATAAGGGCGTGGGCAACGGAGTGTCGATGATAATTATGATTGGTATCATTGCCCGCTTCCCGTCTGCGTTTATGCAGGAGTTCTCCTCGCGTATGACCGCCATATCGGGCGGCGGCGTGGTGATGTTCATCGCCGAGTTGCTTATCCTCTATGCTGTCGTTTGTGCCGCTATATTGTTGACGCAGGGGACGCGCAAAGTGCCGGTACAGTATGCAAAGCGCGTGGTGAACGGGCAACAGATGGGCGGTGCACGCCAATATATCCCGTTGAAGTTGTTCGCTGCTAACGTGATGCCTATCATCTTCGCGCAGGCGTTGATGTTTGTGCCGCTGGCGATAGTGCAGTTCAATTCCGAGAATGCTTCGTCGGCGCTCCGCTCGTTGATGGATAATCGCAGTCTGCTGTATAATATTATATATGTGATATTGATTATCGCATTCACTTATTTCTACACGGCGATTACGATGAACCCGACGCAGATGGCGGAGGATATGAAACGAAACAACGGCTTTATCCCCGGTATCAAGCCGGGTAAGGCGACGGCGGATTATATCGATACCGTTATGTCCCGTATCACATTGCCGGGCTCGTTGTTTATCGCGTTCATCGCTATCATGCCCGCTCTTGCAGGTCTGCTCCACGTGCAGCAAGGCTTCTCGCAATTCTTCGGGGGCACGTCGCTTCTTATCCTTGTCGGTGTCGTAATTGATACCCTGCAACAGATAGAGAGCCATCTTATGATGCGCCACTACGACGGATTGCTCAATTCCGGTTGTACGCGCGGCGGTAATATCTCAGCATATTAAGCTATGTCGAAGCAGTCTGCGATAGAGCAGGACGGGACGATTGTCGAGGCATTGTCCAACGCTATGTTCCGGGTTGAGTTGGCTAACGGGTGCCCTATTATTGCGCACATATCGGGCAAGATGAGGATGCACTACATACGTATCCTGCCCGGCGACAAGGTGAAAGTGGAGATGAGTCCGTACGACTTGACAAAGGGCAGAATAGTGTTCAGATATAAATAAGAAATACAAATATGAAGACAAGAACATCTTTGAAGAAGCGCACGCCCGAGTGCAAGATAGTCCGTCGCAAAGGTCGTCTTTTCGTTATCAACAAGAAGAACCCTAAGTTTAAGACACGTCAGGGCTAAACCGGCGGGGGATGTTGCATAAGAACAGAAAATCAATACTCTGCGGAGCGCCGAAGAGCGGCGTGAGACCGGGAGTTAATCAATTTATTTATAAATAATGGCAATAAGAATTGTTGGAGTAGATTTGCCCCAGAATAAGCGTGGCGAAATCGCATTGACTTATATCTTCGGAATAGGTCGAAGTAGTTCGGCAAGGATATTGGATAAAGCGGGAGTCAGCCGCGACCTGAAAGTGAACGAGTGGTCGGACGAGCAGGCAACCAAGATACGCCAAATCATCGGAGCCGAATACAAGGTAGAGGGTGATCTCCGGTCGGAGATACAGTTGAACATCAAGCGGCTGATGGATATTGGTTGTTATCGAGGTATACGTCATCGTAACGGGTTGCCCGTGCGCGGTCAGAGCACGAAGAACAACGCGCGGACCCGCAAGGGAAGAAAGAAGACTGTTGCCAATAAGAAGAAAGCAACTAAGTAAGGAAAGGGTTTAAGTTATGGCAAAGAAAACAGTCTCGAAGAAAAGAAATGTGAAGGTGGACGCCATAGGGCAGCTCCACGTACATAGCTCGTTTAATAATATTATTGTGTCGCTTGCTAACAGTGAGGGGCAGGTCATTTCCTGGTCGTCGGCGGGCAAGATGGGTTTCCGCGGATCGAAGAAGAATACTCCGTATGCCGCGCAGATGGCTGCTGAGGATTGTGCGAAGGTGGCGTTCGATCTCGGGCTTCGTAAGGTGAAAGCATACGTAAAGGGACCGGGCAACGGACGTGAGTCCGCCATTCGCGGCGTGCACGGCGCGGGCATAGAGGTGATTGAGAT
>JAJPZE010000007.1 GCA_021204565.1 Prevotella sp.
GGGCTTCTGCCATGACACAAGCATTGCGTTAAACGGAGACAGATAGTGGAATTTCCTGGAGAAGCGGAGCATTTCTCTGAATTTATCAGTACTGCGATAAGCCTTTATCTTCCTGTGCAACTCGTCGACATCCTCCTTGATATTAACCGCAGTTGCGCGTTTCTTTTTTTCTTCCGCCTTCAAGAAATCGGCGTACCCATTCCGCATGGCAGATTCGATATCGCTATATTCGCTTAGATCATCTGCAACATTTACCATGCTTGGAAACACCTCGTCCAGTAACTGCTTGTAAATGCTTGGTATATAAGGCTCCGGCCCTCCGAGAAAGTCCATCAGCGCAACTGCGAAATCCTTGAACTTAGGGGTCGAGTGTAATATGTTATATGCGTAGTTATACGCATAAGCGTATCTGGTAAAATTGTTCTTTTCATCCATGTTCAAGTCGTTTTGGTTTATAGGGTCAAAGGTAATGATTAATGTGACCGCGCGAACAGCTTTACAAAGTTTTTTAATGCATAATTTGTGGAGTAATCAATCTGTGTAGAGTCAACCGACAAGTGCAATATTAGGTAAAGTTCTTGTAAAATTGCTTGGTTGGGTTAGAGAAGCCCGGAGTTTTTCTCTTGGTCTGCTATTGATTTTCTTGAGGTTTTTGATTAGGTACCGATTAGTGATTGTGCTAATGTCGGTACCTTTAGGTATATAATGAGGGGGGCAGCAAACATATTCGCACGCCCCCGATTATACGCTCGATTATCACTTGCAAACTCATATACGGCCTTCCGGACCCGGCGTATAAGAGGCTGTCGTAACGTTATTCTCCGCCCCTTAATGCGGCGAGACTCTCTCTCAAAGCCGCAATCTTCTCCTCCGTATCCGCCTGTTTCTTGCGCTCGAGAGCCACTATCTCGGGCTTGGCGTTCTGCGTGAAGCGTTCGTTGGAGAGCTTCTTTTGTATGCCCGCAAGGAAACTCTCGAGATGAGCGAGCTGCGCTTTAATTTTCTCCGTCTCCGCTTCAACGTCGGCAAGAGCGCCGGTAACGACGGCGTACTCCGTCGTTCCGACAAGAAACGCGCTCGTTCCGTCGCCTTTCGCAGTTACGTAATGCACCTCTTTCAGCCCCGCCATCTTCTTTATTACGGGTCCGAATGCCGGGCATTTGGTTACATTTCTGTCCTCCGTGTTCTGCATTACGACTTCGAGGATCAAGGGTTCGCGCGGCGCGATATTCTTGCTCTGGCGCACCGCCCTGACGCCGGAGATAATCTGTTTGCCCTCCTCATATTGCGCTATAAGCCGTTTGTCAGCCTCCGCCGGCGCGGGTATATCGAGACGCGAGATCATAATAGATTCGCCGTCGGCACGCTCGGCGATGTGTTGGTACAGCTCTTCGGTAATGAACGGCATAAACGGATGGATAATCTGCATTAGCTTCTCGAAGAACGCGAGCGTCGCTTCTAACGTCTGTTTGCTTACCGGCTGCCCGTAGGCAGGCTTGATCATCTCGAGGAACCAGCCCGAGAACTCGTCGGTAAAGAGTTTGAACGCCGCCATAAGAGCCTCGTTAAGGCGGTATCTGCCGTACATTTCTTCAATCTCCGCATGCGCCTCGCGTAGCTTCGCTTCAAACCAGCGGCAAGTCTTCTTGTCCGACGGCGACTGCTCCAAGTCAGCCGCATCCCAACCTTTAACCAGCCGGAAGGCGTTCCAGATCTTGTTGCAGAACGCCGCGCCCTGCCGGCAAAGCTCTTCCTTAAATAAGATATCGTTCCCCGCGGGGGCGGAAAGGAGCATACCCATACGCACTCCGTCCGCGCCATATTTATCTATCAGACCTATCGGATCGGGGGAATTGCCGAGCTGTTTCGACATCTTGCGCCCCAGATTATCGCGGACAATGCCGGTGAAGTACACATTTCTGAAAGGCACATCGCCTATGTATTCCTCGCCCGCCATTATCATCCTCGCAACCCAAAAGAAAATTATATCGGGCCCTGTAACGAGCACCGACGTCGGATAATAATAGTTTATCTCTTCGTTGCCGGGATGATTAATCGCATCAAACAGCGACAGAGGCCACAGCCAAGAGGAGAACCACGTGTCCAAAGCGTCCTCATCACGCCGCAAATCGCCCGCCTCCACGTCTTCATAACCCTTTATCCGACGCGCTTTCTCAACAGCTTCATCTATCGATAACGCCACAACATACCGCTCCTCCTCTTCGCTTTCACGCTGCGGGAGAAAGTATGCGGGTATGCGATGCCCCCACCAGAGCTGGCGGCTGATACACCAATCTTGAATGTTTTCGAGCCAGTTGCGGTATGTCGTAACGTACTTCGAGGGGTAAAATTTAATCCTTCCGTCAAGTACGGGCGGCAACGCAATATCGGCAAAATGACGCATCGAAAGGAACCATTGCTTGCAAAGACGCGGCTCGACAGCGGTGTCCGGATTGCGCTCCGAATACCCTACACTGTTCTCATAATCCTCTTCTTTCTCCAACA
Source organism: Prevotella sp. (assembly GCA_021204565.1). Taxonomy (GTDB): domain Bacteria; phylum Bacteroidota; class Bacteroidia; order Bacteroidales; family Bacteroidaceae; genus Prevotella. The sequence continues at coordinate 2,506 of JAJPZE010000007.1, forward strand.
AACCCGCGTCCCTGAGGTCTTCGACAATACGTTTGCGCACATCCATACGGTCCTCGCCGACGTATAAACCCGCCGCCTCGGACAGCGTGCCGTCAGGATTGAAGATGTCGATTGTATCGAGATGGTGCGCCTTTCCGAGGTTATAGTCGTTGATGTCGTGCGCCGGCGTAACCTTCAAGCAACCCGTGCCGAAGTCAATATCCACGTACCTGTCCTCTATGACCGGCACTACCCGCCCCACTAACGGGACAACAACCTTATGCCCTCGTAACCAGCCGTTCTTCGGGTCCTTGGGATTGATACACATTGCAGTATCGCCCATGATTGTCTCCGGGCGGGTCGTCGCCACCACGGCGTAATATCCTCTGTCGTTGCGGTATATCTTTTCCCCCTCGACACCTGCCGGCACTATCGGGTTGACATCCGTGTCGGCAACGTAATACCTCAGATAATATAGCTTTGATTGTTCGGTTCTGTAAACCACCTCCTCCGTAGAGAGCACCGTTTGAGCCTTAGGATCCCAGTTCACCATACGCAAACCGCGGTATATAAGCCCCTTTTCATAAAGGTCGCAGAATACCTTCTCCACCGATTGAGACCGCTTCGCATCCATCGTGAACGCCGTCCGGTCCCAGTCGCAAGAGGTCCCAAGCCGCCGTAATTGTTGCAAGATGATGCCCCCGTGCTCACGTGTCCAATCCCATGCGTACGTTAGAAACTGCTCGCGAGTTAAGTCGCGCTTCCTTATGCCCTGCTCTGCGAGACGGCTTACGACCTTTGCCTCCGTCGCAATAGAGGCGTGATCGGTGCCCGGCACCCAACATGCATTCTTCCCTTCAAGGCGTGCCTTGCGGACGAGAATGTCCTGTATGGTGTTGTTGAGCATATGCCCCATATGGAGAATACCCGTTACGTTGGGCGGCGGAATAATGATTGTGAACGGCTCTCTTGCGTCGGGACGGCTCGCGAAAAGCTTGTGGCTGGTCCAATATTCGTACAGTCTTGTCTCTATTCCCTTGGGGTCGTACTTTGTTGAAAGGTTCATTTTCGGATATCTTTATATATGTATATATGAGCTAATTACGGCGTGCAAAAGTAAACATTAATACCCGAAAAGTATTTATCTTTGCAGTGTAAAACGTCATATTCAAACCCCTTACAAACGACAATAATATGGATAAACATACGAGAGAAGAGAAGCTCGCGGCGTTCGGCAGATTGCTTGACGTGCTCGACGAGCTGCGCATTAAATGCCCTTGGGACAAGAAACAGACCTTTGACAGCCTGCGTCCGAACACGATTGAGGAGGTGTATGAGCTGTGCGACGCCTCGCTCCGAAAAGACTGGAAGAACGTATGCAAGGAGCTCGGAGATGTGTTGGAGCACGTCGTCTTTTACGCCCTGATGGGGAGCGAGATAAGCGAGTTCGATATTGCAGACGTGTGCAACCGCGAAGCGGACAAACTTATCTTCCGTCATCCGCATATCTACGGCGACGCGAAAGCGGACAACGCGGACGCCGTGTTGCAGAATTGGGAGCAGATAAAACTCAAGGAAAAGGACGGCAACAAGTCGGTTCTTGCGGGCGTGCCCGTCGCCTTGCCGAGCGTGATAAAGGCGTTCCGGATAACCGAGAAGGCGGCTAATGTCGGGTTCGACTGGACAAATAAAGAGGATGTTTGGGCAAAGGTGCGCGAAGAATTAGACGAATTTGAGGCGGAGCTGCGCGGCGGAGACAAAGAGCGATGTATGGAGGAGCTCGGCGATTTCCTCTTTGCGATTATCAACGCGGCGCGGTTATACAAGCTCAATCCCGACACCGCGCTCGAGCAAACCTGCCGTAAATTCACGCGCCGGTTTAATTATATAGAGGAGCAAGCCAAGTTGCAAGGGCGCAACTTAAAGGATATGACGCTCGAAGAGATGGATTCCCTTTGGGACGAAGCCAAGAAACAAGAGCGCAATAAATAAATGAGCAATATGAACAAAACGATATGTATTGCCCTGCTAATCCCGTTTTTCGCCTGCACGAACGGCAACAACGGGCAAAGCGAGACCGCCGGCGGAGACGGGCAAGACAACGACTCGACGCTCTACGGAATATGCGGCGAGGCAACCGGCATGCACTCTCTTCAACTCATCACTAATACGAGCGACACGCTCATAATCTCCATCATCGACGGCGAAGAAGACGATTCAACCATCGTTGCGGGCGGACTTATGGCGGGCGACAGAATGGCGGTAACGGCGCGTAAAGACGGCTCGCAAGGGCTCGTCGGACAGAGAATTACGAACATCACAACCCTGCTCGGACGCTGGAAGAGCATAGATCGCGACTTTGAAATTGCAGAGGACGGCGTGGTCGTATCTAATGTCAAAGGGGAGACGAACGCATGGACCGACTGGCGAATCCTCAACGGACACCTTATCTTAACCCGCGACACGTTCGACATCATCGCCCTTTCCGCCGACTCGCTCGATATTGAAAACGAACGGGGAATATATTCGTTCGCCCGCGTAACAAAAGTAAAGCCGGTTGAAGAGACGGACTCTTTAGACGCCGGACAATAACATAA
>JAJPZE010000129.1:0-1228 GCA_021204565.1 Prevotella sp.
TAATATAATAATTCATATCTTTGCGTGCGAATAACGAATGGAGATACAATTATGGAGAAGAGTACAAACAAATCGCGTGTAACGCTCGCCTCCGAGGCACGCCTCGCAGGCGCCGGTACGTGCCTGTTCAATATCGAGTTCTACATCTATCCGGAGGGCAAGGTATTGGTTGCCTATTGCCCGTCGCTCGACTTGGCGGCCGGGGGTAAGACGTTCAACGAGGCGGTATCATCCTTTTACGAAACGATCCAACTCTATCTCGACTACTGCATTGAGCATAATACCCTCTACGACGATCTTACCGCGCACGGATGGAGCGTAAAGGACAACGTGTTCGTTCCTCCCTTAGCGTCCGCGGTTATGCAACGCGAAGAGATGAAAGAGCTTATTGATAGCGGTCAGCCCTACCAACGTATCGTGTCAACAATGCAAATGCCGACATACGCATGAGGAGCTTGGCAAATATCACGCCCGACGAGTTCCGCGCCGTATTACGCAAGCTCGGATTGTCGTGTCTGCGCATATCTGCCGGGTACGAGATGTGGGCTCTTCCCGGTATGGCACGCCCCGTTGTGTTTCAAACGCACCTTACCCCCGTACCGGAGAGAGTGGTACGTACAAACATGCGCACGCTCGGCATCAGCCGCAAAGAGTTCCTCGCAATATTGGAGAGCCTGTAATCTTGGAATACACACCCGAAGTACAGGCATATCTTAACCGGTTGGCTAAGAAATGATACTATATCTTGACACTAACGCGGTTCTTAGTTTGCTGAAAGGAAATAAGGACGAGATTGACAACAATATACGTGAATTGTTGTCTGACCTGAGGAATATACTGCGAACCGGCTCCGCGTGCGTGCAGGAGATAATACAACTCCGGCAGATAGGAAAGGCGTTTGACGAGAAAAAGCGGGACAAGTATAAACCGTTCGGACTAATATTCCACAGAAACTATAAGAACTAACGCTCCCGGCAGGTGAGTGTGAAGGGGTGATAGGGTCGCTTCGTAAAGACATAGTATCGGGGACGTAATAACTATGTATCGGGGACGTAATAACTATGTATCGGGGGTGTAATTAGGGGGTATCGGGAAAGCAGGCAGACGGGGATGGGTTAAGTGGCTGTGTATGAGTGAGTTAGGTTAGAGGTTATGTCCTTATTAAACGTCTTCGACGTTAGGAACGACTGCGTCATTCACCCCACGCTGAAGCGTAGGGCTATGCTTA
>JAJPZE010000129.1:1328-5041 GCA_021204565.1 Prevotella sp.
GTACGACCTCTTCGAGGTCTGATAAATGTACGGCTAATCATATGACACGCACGTGGGGCTATGCTTAGTACGACCTCTTCGAGGTCTGATAAATGTACGGCTAATCATATGACACGCACGTGAGGGATGACCTCTCCGGGGGTTGATATTAGCTTGGGAGAGCGCTTACTCTATCGACAGTTTATCTTCTCCGTCGCGGCGGGTGATGGATAGTTTGTCGCCGGGTTTAATATCTCCGGAGAGTATCTTTTCGCAAATCAAATCCTCTATATAGGTTTGTATGGCGCGTTTGAGGGGGCGTGCTCCGTTGAGTACGTCGAAGCCCTTGTCCGCCACAAACCGCTTGGCATCATCAGATATGTTGACGTCATAACCCAGACGGTTGATACGCCCGATGAGGTGTCGGAGCTCGACATCGATTATCTTCGTTATCGCTTCGCGCGAGAGTTGGTCGAAGGTGATTATCTCGTCTAAACGGTTAAGGAACTCCGGCGCGAATTGTTTCGACAGCGCTTTGTTAATCACGCTGCGTGCATACTCGTTCCGGCTCTCTGTTGTCTCGTTGTTCCTGTCCGTTGTTGCTCCGAAGCCGATTCCGCGCCCGAACTCTTTAAGCTGCCGCGTCCCGGTGTTCGAAGTCATAATGATTATGGTGTTTCGGAAGTCGACTTTCCGACCGTTGCCGTCGGTCAGATGTCCCTCGTCGAGTACTTGCAGGAGCATATTGTACACGTTCGGGTGCGCTTTCTCTATCTCGTCCAACAACACGATAGAGTATGGGTGGCGCCGCACGACCTCTGTCAGCTGTCCGCCTTCGTCGTATCCGACGTATCCCGGAGGCGCTCCGATAAGGCGCGAAGTGTTGAAGCTCTCGGTATATTCGCTCATATCGATACGTACGAGCGCCGTTTCCGTGCCGAACATCTCGAGGGCGAGTTGCTTTGCAAGGTGCGTTTTGCCCACGCCCGTGGGTCCCAAGAAGAGGAACACGCCAATCGGATGGTTGCCCTCACGGAGCCCTACGCGGTTTCGTTGGATAGCTTTAACAACGCGCTCGACGGCTTTATCCTGCGATATGACGCGCTCCTCGATTCGCTGAGCCATAGTCGCCAAACGCTCTCGCTCGGATTTGGCGATACGCTCGACGGGAATCTCCGTCATCACCGATATGGTCTCCGCCACGTCGTCCTCCGTTACGGTTGCGCGTTTGCCCGCGCAAGCCTTCTCCCAATCTTTGAGTTTGCCGTCCAATTCGCTCTCTAACGTTGCCTGCCGGTCGCGGTATGCCGCCGCTAATTCGAAGTCCTGAGCTGCCACCGCCTCGCGTTTCTGCACGTCGACGTTCTTAATCTGCTCCTGCAAAGAGGTTATCTCCGCCGGGGGACCGCCGGCTCTAAGCCTGACCTTCGCCCCCGTTTCGTCCATAGCGTCTATCGCCTTATCGGGGAAGCGCCGGTCGGTAACGTATCGTTCGCTTAGGTCGACGCACGCTCTGAGAGCCTCGTCGCTGTAAGCTACGTTATGAAATGCTTCGTAACGCGGCGCGAGGTTATGGAGAATGACGAGCGTGTCCTCTGCTGACGGCGGGGCAAGGAGCACCTTTTGGAAACGCCGTTCGAGCGCTCCGTCTTTCTCTATTGTTTTTGCGTATTCGCTTTCGGTTGTCGCTCCGATGCACTGTATTGCTCCGCGCGCTAACGCGGGCTTCATTATGTTCGCCGCATCCATACCGTTCTGCACGTCCCCCGCGCCGATGATGGTGTGTATCTCGTCGATGAAGACAATCACATTCGGGTCGTCCTCAATCTCTTGGATGAGTTTTTTAATACGCTCTTCGAACTGCCCGCGGTACTTCGTGCCGGCAACGAGTAGCGTCAAGTCGAGCATAAGGAGCCGCTTGTTGTGGAGCACGGGCGAGGTTTTCTTCTCGGTTATGAGTTGCGCCAAACCCTCTACGACGGCGCTCTTGCCTACGCCCGGCTCACCGATGATGACGGGGTTGTTCTTCTTCCGGCGGCAGAGGATTTCGATGATGCGTTGTATCTCCTTGTCGCGCCCGACGACGGGGTCGAGCAATCCCTCTCGTGCGGCTTTGGTCAGGTCGACCGAGAAGGCGTCGAGCACCTTTGTCTCGTCTGCCTGTTGCTGCGCCGTTTGCTTGTTGCCGCCGCGCTTATTGTTCGCGTTCCCCGCGCCAAGCACGGCGTCTTCGTCTTGTACGGAGGCTCTCGCGGCGCCCGGCTTTCCGGTTTTGCTCTTCCCTTCGGCGACGAACGCCGCCACTGTGTCGAAGTCGATGCCGTACCGCCCGAGTATTTCTTGGGCGTTGTTGTTCATATCAGGCCGGAGCAGAGCCAATATCAGATGCTCCTCCATTATAACGTTCGATTGGTTGGCTGTTTGCGCTTCGTGCGCCGCTTGCTCGATAATGCGTTGTGTCTCGTCGCTCAGGGGTACGTCGTCGGTCCGGCTCACGCGAAATCCCGTCCCCGTGTTCGCGCGCTCTTGCAACGCATTCACCACCGTTTTAGGGTCGATACCCATCCGCGTCAGCAGGGCGTTGAGGCGCGTTCCGGAGTACGAAAGCAAGCAGATAGCGAGGTGCTCGGGCCGCACCGCATCGCTGTACATCTTGCCCGCAAGCAGCCGGCTCTTGTCGAGAATGAACGAAATAATAGGCGAAAAAGAATATGACATAATGTGATTTATTTGCTTCGATAAACTTGTCTTTTGCACGTATTGAAACAAAAAGCGTGCCAAACGCAGCCGACACCATGTAATACACGGCGAAAGCTACCGGTTTTCACGTCTCCCGGCACTCCCGAAGCGCGATAACTATCCATCCGAATGAGTGTTTTGCAAGAACACGGGGTTTTGCGTTGCGTGAACACGGGGTTTTGCGTTGCGTGAACACGGGGTTTTGACCCGCGAAACCCCGTGTAATGAGCGTGCAATAACTAAGTAATGAGAGGGTCATTTATGGGGGTCCGGCTTGGCGCGAACTGCGAAGGAATATTTAACGCGGGGTTCTTATGGATATGCACAGCCCTCCCCCGCGTCCCGGTACCGGGTCATTCACTTAATCAATCCTTTCCAGGCGGTGCAGTCGAAGGTTGCTTCGGCGCGGCGCTCAACATCCTTAGGGAGCTTGGAGAAGAAGTTGATACCCGTGCGCGTCTCGACGCTGTCGACCGTTACAGCGTACGTATATATAGGTCGGTCGGAGTCGTCGTTATTCATTATGAAACCAATCGCCTCGGCTCTGCCGTTGCTTGTGAGTCGGAGCACGACCTTAAAGAATTGTTCGGGGACGGTTACCTTATTCGCTCCGATGGTTTTATACGTCTTTCCTTTCTCTATAATCGGCCCGCAGACGATGAATATGCTGTCGTATGCGACCGCCCATTTCCTGCACAGTGTCTCGAGCTGCTCCCAGTCGCCGGCGTTCAGCTTGTGCGTTTGCGGGCACATATTGCTGAACAGAAAGCATTCGTTCATCGCCTCGCGGGAATACTTGCAGTCGGCAGACGGGCATTGATGTCCGCGGTCGTACCCCGAGCCGCGGTAGTCGCTGTCGTATGCAATCGGCCCTTTCTTTATCGTGAAGTCGGGCTGAAAGTCGTTCGCACGACGCTCCGTACCCCGCGTGCGCTACTTTGTGAGAACCCACGCCACCAAGTTCGGCACGAGCCTCTTCTTGTTAAACGAGAGGG
>JAJPZE010000006.1 GCA_021204565.1 Prevotella sp.
AGGCTGTAAGAAGGTTGTGATCCTGCCAGAAGTTGTCGGTTGTCTTCTGCCAATAACTGCCGTCGGAGAGCACGTAACGTGATGTCCCCGCCGACGGGTCGTACGGGTCGTTCATATATTCATATAGATTATTATACCGCCCGAGCCCTGCTTTCCAAAAGTCTTTATAACTCTTCAGCCCGGTTTGAGCGCCGTAGTTGCCGTCGAGGAGGTCGCCCGTGTCGACGCCATTCCAAGCCTGACCGGTCTTTTCGTAGTTGCCGATGTTGCGGTAGCGCAGGGTTAATCCTTTGCCGTACCAAGTCAGACAGCCGTAATAAGAGCCGCTCTTGCCCTGCGTGCCGTGCATAAAGCCGTCGGTTGCCGTGTGATGATATGCGCCGTCGATTGCGATATTGCCGGGCAACAGCCCCGTGGAGAACGAGCCTCCGATATTCACCGTGCCGTAAGAACCATAACTCGCGTTAAGCTCCAACGACTTTGAGAGAGCCGGCGACTTTGTCTCCAACGCGATATTCCCGCCGAACGCGCCGTCGCCATTCGTAGAGCTGCCGACGCCTCTCTGTATCTGAACGCTCCCGAGAAGATAGGCATACGAGTTCATGTTCGCCCAAAAGACGCACTCATCTTCGGGCGAATTGAGCTGAACACCGTCGAGCGTAACGTTTATCCGCGAGTCAGACGCGCCGCGTATGCGCATATACGTTGTCCCTATACCCAAGCCGTTCTCGCTCCATGCCAACACTCCCGGCGTGCGGGCGAACAGGAACGGCAGCTCTTGAGCCGTCTTCGCGTGCTCGCAGAGCTCCTTTGAGCTGATGTTTGAAACGGCAAACGGGGCGTCGCTTTTTACGCGCACGCCGTTGACAACCACCTCTTCCAACCGCTCCGTACGAAGCGTATCCAAGTCGGAAGATGACGCCTCAGCCGTGCCGAACGCGGCAACAGCCAACAAAAACGTAATAATTCTCCTCATTGTAAATAATTTATATTCCTCCGCCGGCATTGTCCGGATCAGGTCTTAGGGTGTATTCTCAGCCCGCCCAACCGGGGCGGGCACCCCTTATAAACCAATTCGCCGGCAAAGGTAAGGGTATATTTAATATGTGCAAACGTAACGCCGTTAAATTCAATAATTGACCGGAGAAAACTTTGCAACCGGGTTGCACGCCACGCGGCATACCTTTGCAAACGAAATCAGAATTAGGAGATTATGAAGACGCAAATAATAAGGATAATCTCGTGCGCCGTGCTTTTAGTGGCGGCGTACATCATTACGGCTAATGTTGCAATGCCCCTATGGGCGCAGTTGCTCGTATATCTCGTGCCGTATCTCGTAATCGCTTACGACGTAATCGGCGAGGCGGCGGAGGGCGTTATGGAGGGTAATGCCCTCGACGAGAACTTCTTAATGTTCGTTGCAACTGCCGGCGCGCTCCTCATCGGCTTTATTCCCGGCGCGGGGGAGCAGTTTGCGGAGGCTGTGTTCGTTATGCTCTTCTTCAAAGTGGGTGAACTTTTTGAGGATTATGCAGAGGACAGAAGCCGCGACTCTATTGCGGAATTAATGGACATCCGTCCCGATACGGCAGACGTGGAGCGCGGCGGAGAGATTGTAACTATTGCGCCGCAAGAAGTTGAGACCGGCGAAGTGATGGTTGTCAAACCCGGCGCGAAGATTGCATTAGACGGGGAGATAATCGACGGGACATCGGCTCTCAACACCGTTGCGCTGACGGGGGAGAGCATGCCGAGGGAGGTTTCGCGGGGCGATGAGGTTATCTCCGGGTGCGTCAATATATCGGGTTTGTTGCGGGTGAAGGTAACGAAAACGTTTGGCGAATCCACCGTAACGAAGGTTCTCCGCTTGGTTGAGGAGTCGGCGGACAATAAGTCGCAGAGCGAGACATTTATCCACCGGTTCGCCAAGATATACACTCCGATAGTTGTCTCTCTCGCGGTATTGCTCGCTCTGATACCGCCGTTTTTCTGCGCCGGATATCTGTCGGGGCTTGCCGTGTGGGGATATCGTGCGCTGGCGTTCCTTGTTGTCAGTTGCCCTTGTGCACTTGTTTTGTCCGTCCCGTTGACGTTTTTTGCGGGCATCGGAGGCGCGTCGCGCAAAGGCATACTTGTTAAAGGGGGAAACTATATGGAGACTTTGGCGCGGGCGGAGACGGTCGTAATGGATAAAACCGGCACGCTGACCGAAGGCGTGTTCTCCGTTGAGGCCGTTCATCCGAGCATTATATCCGAACGCGAGTTGCTTCGTATAGCGGCGGCGGCGGAGCGGTACTCCACCCATCCCGTTGCCGAGGCACTGCGCCGTGCGTGCAAGGAATCCGTCTCCCGTCTGGCGTTGAGCGGTGTCAGCGAGACTGCGGGGCAAGGCATCAAGGCGTATGTCGACGGGCGCGAAGTGCTGGTCGGCAGCGTCAAGCTGTTGTCAGGTGCGGGGATAGAGATTGTTCCCTGCGACGAGTGCCGGCACCGGACGGGAACGATTATCCATGTTGCTGTCGGCGGCGTGTATGCCGGGCATATCGTTATCTCCGACAGATTAAAAGCTGATGCGGGGGAAGCGATACGGGGGATGAAGTCGGCGGGTATTAAGCGGACGGTGCTCCTCACGGGCGACAACGAGGCGGCGGCAACGGCTGTGGCGCGTTCGCTCGATATAGATGAATGTCATGCGGCGCTTATGCCGGCGGATAAGGTAATGCACGTGGAGCGTTTGCTCGAAGAGAAAAGCGGGCGGGCGTCGCTCGTGTTCGTCGGCGACGGCATAAACGACGCGCCTGTCCTCGCGCGCGCCGACATCGGTATCGCTATGGGGGCGTTAGGCTCCGATGCGGCAATAGAGGCGGCGGATATCGTACTAATGGACGACAAGCCCTCGAAGATTGCGCTCGCCATAACTATCGCACGCCGCACTGTCGCCATTGCTTTACAGAACACTTACTTCGCTATCGGCGTCAAAACCGCCATACTCATCCTTGTTGCGAGCGGCTGTTTGGGCAGTTTCGCCATGCCCTTTGCCGTGTTCGGAGATGTGGGGGTGATGGTTATAGCCGTGCTTAACGCCTCACGCGCTCTCGCTGTTCGCGCCCGCTAAAACCCGGAAACACCACAAGGGCATGGCGGACACGGGGCTTTATTCGCCGTGAAGAGGCGGGTCAAGCGTGTCGTGCGCATGGATTGGCGGATGTATCCTTATCCGGCGTCTTAGCGCGGGGTTGCGCCGCGGTTGCGTATGAAAGCGGATACCTGCTCCGCAATAGCTTTCATCCCGGCGACATCGGGATGTCCCGACTGCTTGCTGATGTCGTGAAGCTCGATGACGGGGATGTTGTAACGGGCGCATGCCTCGTGCATTGCCGCACCTATTTCCGGCTTAAGGTCGGTGTTGAGGATGAAGTAAATGTCGGTATTGGGGTAGCGTGCGGAGAGGTAATTCGCGAGGTAACAAACCGCCGGGCGATAGCTGTAAAGGTCGTCGCGCGTGATGTTCTCAAACTTCATTTCGCCCAACGGAGCGTCCGCCCAGCTATCGTTCGTACCGCCAAAGACGAGAATAACGTCGGGGCAACCGAGGTTATCGGCGCGTGTGATGAACGAGCGCGGGGAGTAATCCTCGCCGTTGTAGCCCGTGAAAGATATGGTCGCGCCGCTGTATGAATTATTTATTTCGAGCTTATAGCCCAACTCGTTGCACACTTCGAGCCACCACGTCCGGCGCACGTCCGCCACGTCGGTCTGCTCCGTGTTTGCGTTTTGGAGATACCAAGCCTCGTTGGTTGCGGGCGTGATGTACCCTTCGAATGTGCTGTATGAATCGCCCAAGACGGCGACCGACTTTGTTTGCGCGGTTGCCGAGACTGCAACGAGAAAGAGGAAAAAGATTGTATTGGTTCGCATGACGTTTGTTTTTAATTAACCCGACGGCAAAGTTAAACAAATTGTTTTGTACTTTCGCGAGCGGTATGAACACACTTTGCTGTATCGGACACATTACGCGGGACAAAATTGTAACGCCCGAACGGGCGGTTTATATGTCGGGCGGCGTGGCTTATTATTTCAGTTATGCCCTTTCGCGATTGCCCCGCACGATTAACTATACATTAGTAACCAAGCTCGCTCCGCCCGACCGGCGGGCGGCTGAAGACATACGCGCAACGGGGATTGACGTGCGTTGTCTCGACGCGCCGGCGACGGTTTGCTTCGAGAATATCTACTCTCCGACGCTCGACGAACGGCGCCAGCGCGTGCCTCAAAAGAGCGAACCGTTCACCATTAATGACGTCCGCGATATTCATGCAGACATCATTCATCTCGGCACGCTTCTGTCCGACGACTTCCCGATAGAGGCGGGCGCTCTCTTGCACCGGCGCGGACGGCTCTCAATAGATGTGCAAGGATTTCTCCGCAAGGTACGCGGCGGAGAGGTTGAGGCGTGCGATTGGGAGCGGAAAGAAGAGTGGTTGCGCCTGACGGACATAATAAAGATGAATGAAGCGGAGATGGAGACGCTTACGGGAAGCTCAGATTCCCGCAAAGCTGCGCGTATGATTGCCGCCGCCGGACCGCAGGAGGTGATCATCACGCTCGGCGCTCTCGGCTCGCTGATTTTATGCAACGGGGAGTTCATTTCCGCTCCGGCGTACCCCCCGGCCGCACTTATCGATACGACCGGATGCGGCGATACGTTTATGGCTGGGTATCTCTACCGGCGCGTGCAAGGCGCTTCCCCCCTGCTTGCGGCGCGGTTCGCGGCGGCGATGTGTGCGCTGAAAATAGCGCATAACGGACCGTTCGCCGGGACGGAAGACGACATACGGCGCGTCATAAACGACGCTTCGGGCGCAAACGTCCCCGCCGGATGAAGACGTGTATGTATTGTCGGGATAATTACGTATATACAACTAACGGCACCTCTAATTAAATTGCACACTCCCGAATTTAACGTTTGAAATTCGCGTAACGCCGCCGGCG